>JAAYNQ010000011.1 GCA_012520725.1 Syntrophomonadaceae bacterium
CGGAGCAGAACAGCATAACATCCCGGCCCGTAGGGACGACCTGCGGTCGCCCGCCTTGGGTCGGTGATAACTAACGTATATTGGGGCATTATCCCGCGGGCGGTCGAAGACCGCCCCTACAATCCTCACCAGACCCTGATTGGTCCCAGTAATTGCCCCTCTTCAAATGTGGATGGACATGGGGTATAATTTTTAAAGCATGAGCAGAAAGGTTGTGGATCATGTGCTTATAGCGCTGGGGATTTTGGCTGCCATCATCTTCATTGTTTATGGTATATATTTTGCCACTATTCTAAGGGGTAACCCTCAGTCCATGGAAGGGGAAATGAGAGAAGCCTTTGCCCTCTGGCTGGAAAAAGAAGGTGGATCCAGTAGGCTTCGTCTATCCATCCTCCTGCTGGGCTCCTTATTACTGGAGTTAGCCTATTTTGTCCTGGCTTTCAGCCTTTTGCACAATCCGGTTATGACTATTTTGACCCTGATCCTGGCCGGGGAAGAGCTACTGCACCTGGGAGTAGTAATCAATGCCGTCAGCAAATACTGGGCAGGAAAAATTACAGCCCGGCAAATATTTAACTGGATTATTGAGCGAGTAAGCGCTATCTTTTTCTTCACCCATGCCTTTTTGGTTCTGATCAGTATTTTAGTATTTCATTAACGGAGGTAAGCAGATTGTTCAAACCCTACCGGCTGGCTTTAGCCAGTTTATGTATTTACCGTAATATTTTGCGGGATCCGCTTCTGCAATCCCTATTACAGTTACTGGAGCAAGGGATCAAAGAGGCTGATTCTATTTCAACCCGGGATGCCTATTATGAATTCTTGTACCAGCTTTTCCAGAGCGGGATGAGCTTTAAAAACTATCTCATCGATTTGATCCGCTATGATGACAATCCCTTTAGCCGCGCCTGTGAGCTCTCGGATATAGATAATATTGATCAGGTACTGCTGGCTGCCGCCCGGCAGGATTTGAGGAATTTGCACTTTTTATATAAGCTTGATTTCAGATCCCTGGAAGAGCGACTGGGAATAAGAGAAACGGCCTTGGACCTGGCCCACTATGCTCCCAATTCACTAGCCGTTAAGCTGGATGAGGCCAAGGATTGGGTCAGCCAGATCGAAATCCTGGCTGAATACCATCAGACTCATTCTAGAGGAATAATAGCCAGGTATAAAGCTTTTAGCTTCTCTTCCCCGCTGGGTTTGCAGGGGATTGAAAAGCCTGATCTGCCGGCAATGGATGACTTGATTGGCTGTTCCCGGCAAAAAGAGCTCTTATGTCATAATACGGAAAACTTTCTTAAAGGTCACCCGGCCAACAATGTTTTATTGTATGGCCCCAGGGGCACGGGCAAGTCAACTATGATCAGGGCATTGCTCAGCAAGTATGGGGACCAGGCCTTGCGCCTGATTCAGCTGGATCGGGAACAGATCGATTGCCTGCCTGAATTGATGGCTTTGCTGGCCGGGTATAATGTAAGGTTTATCATCTTTATCGATGATCTTTCCTTTGAGGAGCATGAAACCAAGTACAAAGCCCTGAAAGCAGTCCTGGAGGGTGGACTTGTCTGTCAACCCTCCAATGTCCTAATCTATGCCACCTCGAATCGTCGTCACCTGGTGCGGGAATTCTTCAGTGACCGGGGCAAGATGGGGGAGGAAGTGCATGGTATGGATACCCTGCAGGAAAAATTGTCCCTGGCTGATCGCTTTGGTTTGTGCATCAGTTTTGAGACCCCGGATAAAAAAACCTACCTGCAGATAGTAGACCACCTGGCCCAAAAAAATAGGCTGCAGCTGGATACTGAACAGCTGCACCAGCAGGCCTTGCAATGGGAACGGGGCCGGCATGGTCCTTCCGGCCGGACCGCCCGGCAGTTTATTGACTCCCTGGACCGGGACTAGGCTCTAGTGCAGGCTATGGGAAAGGAATAGGGGAATAAACTCATTTTCCACCTTTACTCCCATCACCCCATAACTGGGCTTAAAACTGCCGGTTTTAACCTTTTGCCGCCCCTGCCTATCTTGCACCGGAATATCCATGGTCTGGGAATGAGAGTCAAAGATCCGGATAAGCAGGTCCGGGGAATCTTCTTGCTTCGTATATTGCTGCCAACTGTGCTGCCAGGTGCACTGGCTGATATTCCAGAAAAGTTTCAGCTCTTCTTTCTGGTAATCAAGGTGCAGCACATCTTCATCCTGAATAGGGTCCTGGTCTATATACCTGAACAATTCCTGAGAGGTCTCAAATTTGGCCTCGCCCCGGTTTCCCAAGTATTCTGGAGGCTTTTTCTCCAGGCTGGATAGTATCCAGAAAACCAGGAGAACCAGGATTAGAGTCACTATGGAAATAAAAATTAAAGGAGTCATTTCATCACCGCCGATTGAATTATCCTTTTCCCCTTATTATGCCCCTATTTTAAAAAGCTTATGAACTTCGTGGCCAGGCCCGTGCCGGCGTTGTAGGGGCGACGCCCGCCGGCGAGAAGCCAGAACACCGTTGCAACCTGTAGGGGCGACCTGCACCTCAAGAAACCCAACACCATGGCAATTCCGTAGGGGCGAGCTTTGCTCGCCCGCCGGGGCTCTCTACAAATACCGGTGCAAGCTCGGGCGGTCGAAGACCGCCCCAACAACCCTCGGTGGGAACTGCCCCAATGCCATTTTAAGCCTGTTGGGGCGACGCCCAATCTCCCTGCAGTTTTGCAAGCTGCAAAAATACCCAAATAAATCTTTTGCTGTATATCCAGTGAGCGAGTTATAATAATAAATTGTAAGGGGTGAATTACTTGCAAGATCATACCCTAAAGCCCAGATGGGGACTAATTGATATAATTATAGTGTACGCAGCGGCAGTGTTGTTGACCTTGTTCGCCGGCCGAGCCCTGGCTCATATTCTGATTGATCCTGTGACCCTCTTTATAAGCGGGGCTGTGCTGCAATCCCTTATCATCATTGGACTGGTATTGATTTTTACTCTATATATAAATCGAGCCCGGCTAGCTGACCTGGGAATAAAAAAGCCCGCCGGCAAACAGCTCCTGCTTTATGGTTTGCTGGGCGGCGCACTACTGATGGTCTTAATGGTGATTTTAGGTATCCCAATTGCCAAGCTGCAACCCCAAGTACAGCCTCAGCTGTTTGAACAGATGCTGCGGGGGGTGGGGCAGGATTCAAGCTTTTTTTTCTTATTAGTTTTAGGGGTAGTTTTCGCTCCCATATCCGAAGAACTCTTTTACCGGGGCATGATTTATCCTGTTTTCAGAGGCTACCTAGGGCCAGGCTGGGCCGCAGTTTTGGCCGGACTGGTTTTCGGATTGGCCCACTGGGATTTGTGGCGAACCATACCCCTGGCCATAGGGGGAGCCCTGCTCTGTCTTCTCTACCAGAGAACCGGCAATCTGTGGGTTACTGTAGTAGCTCATGGGACCTGGAACGGCCTGATGTCATTATTGGTTTATTATAGTATCCTGGTTTAATTCAGCTTAAATCCAGGAATTGCTCCACCCGGAAAACCCGGCATAAATGCTAGGCCAGGTAATACCCGGAAGCCATTTCAATGCACCATGGTAAGATGAAAATTGCCATGCTATTTGGATATTTTCAAACTAATCACAACTAATCATTGGTCAGAGAGGAGTAATGAACATGCCGATTTATGATTATGAATGCGAGAATTGTGGACGTTTTGAAAAAATGCAAAGAATTAGCGAAGAACCCCTGAAGGAATGTCCCAACTGCCATGGACAAGTACATCGGATGATCAGCAAGAATGTAGGAATAGTATTTAAAGGCAGCGGGTTCTATAAAACCGATAGCCAGGAGCGGGCCAAAGATAAAGCCCGCATGATTAACCGGGAAAGACAGAAGGACAACGAGGCCATATTGGACAGAGATGTAAAATCCTATGTCAATCAGTCTGAGAGTACCACTCAGAAAATCCAGGAGGCTTCATCCTAGTTCACTTGACACTGGGGAGGGGTCTCCCGGTTCATGAAGGAGGAGAGAATGAGAAAGATTGAGATCTATACCGATGGTGCCTGTTCCGGCAATCCAGGTCCTGGAGGCTGGGGTGCAGTACTATTCTACCGGGATCAGAAGAAGGAACTATCAGGAGGAGAACATAATACCACCAACCAGCGCATGGAATTGAAAGCGGTTATAGAAGCCTTAAAAGCCTTAAAGGTTAAAGGCTGGGAAGTAACCATATATTCTGACAGCGCCTATTTTGTCAATGCCTTTAAACAGGGCTGGATCAGGAACTGGCAGCAGAACGGTTGGAAGAACAGCCGCAAAGAACCGGTGGCCAACCAGGACTTATGGCAGGAGCTGATCCAGCTCATGGAATTGAATCGGGTACGGGTGGAAAAGGTGAAAGGTCATGCCGGTAATGAATGGAATGAGCGTTGTGACCACTTGGCCCGTCAAGCCATTAAAAATATGAGTTAATGATGGGAACCTGGCCGTCTGGCCCTGGCCACAGGGGACAGTGGGAAAAGCCTTTCCCCATTCACAGACGGGTAAATCTAAAGGGTTAAACGTTCTTGGGCCGGAGAATGAAGGGAAGAAGTCCTAATGAGCAAAGTGGAAGTATATTACCCAAATCAGGAAGGGGTATCGGAGGTATGTCTCAGGATCAGGGATGAATCAGCTACCCTGGAAGATCTCTTGCAGGCCTGGCAGCCTTTATGCGATGATTCCAGCCTGTTTAAGTCTTTCGCCCCGGGAAATCATGCCCCCTGCAAAGGCTGTACGGTAAATTGCTGCCAGAGCGCTTATGTAATTCCCGACCTTATCGCTTTTAAAAGGATGGCTGAAGGGCTGCATTTGAGTCATAGGGATTTTTTATCTGCTTATTTTCAGGCCGATAAACTGGCGGTGGGTTTGCCCCGGATGAAACCCAATCCCTGTATTTTCTTGCAGAATAATATCTGCAGCATTTACCCCTGGCGGTCCTTAATATGTCGCTTCTATATTTGTACCCCATTAAATGGTGCTACCGAACAGCTGGTCTATTCCCTGACCTGGACCGGAATTACAGCTACCATAGTGAAACTGGAGGAGGCAGGACTATTGCAGCCTGATCCTGGAGCGGGAATGAGCAGTATGGATATGCTATTTAACGATTTGATCGTGGAATACCGGGACAAACCCGGGGTAAGGCTTTTCATGGAAGCTGATACCTACCGGGATATAGCATTGCTGCCTTTTTTGGACTCCTATACCAGTGAATTGTGGCAACCCTGCCCTTAGGGTGGAAAGCCCAGCTCACTACCCCCATCTATTACAGACCCCAGCGGCAACTATGATGCAAAGGGAAGAAGCCCAACACCCCTATTCTTATCAGGTGGAAATAGGAGGAGGGATGATTAGTCCGCCTGGGAAAACTGGGGATGGATATTTATACATCCAATCCGTGGAATATTACTTTGGGCAGAGGATAGCTGATTAGACAGCAATTTGCAAATTCTGCCTAAAGGGTAGAATTTTATTTTTTTAGGAGGATTTACGGGGGAAAGAAGGAATATATATTCTGTTATACTTTTTTTGATCAGAGGAACGGTACATCATATAAGCGCTCTGATCAGAACAAGAAAATTCTATGTAAGGAGGAGAAAGGATTGAGTTCAAAATTAAAATTCAGGCTGGCCTTAGTATTGTGTTGCGTAATGATGATGTCCATCTTTGCCGGCTGCGGGGGATCTGAATCAGCTCCTGATGATTCCGGTAGCCAAGGCGAGGTAATCAAACTTGGGTTTTTAGGAGCTCTGACCGGATCAGTAGCCAATTATGGTATCCCTGGCAAAAAGGGTATGGAAATGGCTATCGAGGAAATCAATGCCAGTGGTGGCATATTGGGCCATCAGGTAGAAGGGGTGTATGATGACAACAAGGGTGAAACCACTGATATTACCGCCATCGCCAAGAAATATATAACCAGAGACAAAGTGGTGGCTATGGTAGGGGACCCCTGTACCGGCTTGACCCAAGTAGCAGGGCGGATTGCCCAGGATAATGAAGTGGTTATACTCTCCGCCGGCGCTACCGGCACCGGAGTAGTTGAAATAGGCGATTATGTCTACCGCAATACCCTCTTGGATATTTATGCGGCTCCAGCAGTAGTGGATTGGATGGTCAACCAAAAGGGATGGAAAAATATAGCTATGATTACCTCCCTGAACAATGGTTATAGTACTGCATTGACCCCGGTATTCAAAGCTGCCATTGCCGATAAGGGCGGCAATATTGTGTTAGATGAGAGCATTAATGATGGTGAAACTGACTTTACCGCCCAGGTTACCAAGCTGAAAAATGCTGGGGCTGATGTTCTGGTCTTTACCGGCTATTATACTGAAGCAGCCCTGATCATGAACGAAGTACAGAAGCAGAACCTGGACATTGTGCTGGTAGGCGGCGACGGCCTCTATGGTCAGGACCTGGCTACTCTGGGCAAGAGTGCGGTAGAAGAAAAAGTAATATTCTACTGCGGCTTTTCCAGCGACCAGCCCGGTCCTGAAACCGCAGCCTTCCTGGAATCTTACCGGGCCAAGTACAATGAGGAACCGGATATGTTCTCAGCCCAGTATTATGACGCCGTTTATATACTGAAAAAGGCCATGGAAGATGCTAACAGCACCGATCCCAAGGTGTTCAAGACTGAACTGGCCAAGCTTAAAGATTATCCCGGAGTATCCGGTAATACCACTTTTGGTCCCGATCGGGAACCCATCAAGAGCCCGGTTTGCCTGATCACCATCAAAGATGGCAAATTTGCCCTCTTGGAAAAGATTCCGGTTAATGTAGAATAGTATATGTAAGTTCATATGGCCCGCCTGTGCAGGCGGGCTATATACTGTTTAGAGTTTAACGTCGGATGGCTCCGGCCCTAAATTGTAAACAGTAAATGAATCCTTAGGAGGCGGCTTATGTTTCTGGAACAATTGGTTAATGGGCTTACCCTGGGCAGTAGCTATGCTTTAATCGCCCTGGGCTATACCATGGTCTACGGTATAATACAGTTGATAAACTTTGCCCATGGTGAAATTTACATGTTTGGAGCCTTCGCCGGGCTCTTCCTGGTCACCCTCTTTGATGTGAATATTTTTGTAGCCCTACTGGGGGCCATGGCCTTCTGCATGGTCCTGGGTATGCTGGTGGAACGGGTGGCTTACCGGCCCTTGCGGGGAAAATCCTCCCGTTTGTCGGCCTTGATCAGCGCCATAGGAGTATCCATTTTTCTCTCCACTCTGATGGCCTTGTTAAGAGGAACCAATACCACCCGTTATCCGGAAATACTTAAAATTCATACTTATCACTTGGGGCCCCTGGAGCTTTCCTCACTGCAGATTATCATCCTGCTGGTATCAGCCCTGTTGATGATAGGTCTGCAGTTGATGATACAACGCACCCGCTTGGGCAAGGCCATGCGGGCCTGTTCTCAGGACCTGGATGCCGCTTCCCTGATGGGAATCAACCCCAACCGCATCATATCCTATACCTTTGCCATCGGCTCAGCTCTGGCCGCTGCCGGCGGGGTTATGGTAGGTATCTATTACAATGCGGTCTGGCCCTATATGGGCACCATGGCCGGGCTGAAGGCTTTTTCCGCCGCCGTCCTGGGGGGAATCGGTTCCGTTCCCGGGGCCATGATCGGTGGCTTGACCCTGGGGGTACTGGAGATATTGGGAGTAGCCTATCTATCCTCCTCCTATAAAGACGCTATTGCCTTCGGGATATTGATACTGGTGCTGATTGTCAGACCTCAGGGAATAATGGGGCAGAAGATTACGAAAAAGGTTTAGGTGAAAAAATGGACGCATTATTATCACAATATATTGACGCATATTACCTGCACCTGATGGTTTTAATCGGCATTAACATCATCCTGGTTTTAGGCTTGAATATAATTACCGGAGTTACCGGACAGCTTTCCATGGGTCATGCCGGCTTCATGAGCATTGGCGCCTACACCGCAGCCATCATGTCCGTACACCTGGCCTTTCCTTTCTGGGCTTCTCTTTTAGCCGGGGCTACAGCGGCGGCTGCCTTCGGTTTCTTGCTGGGTTTGCCTACCCTAAGGCTGGAAGGGGATTACCTGGCCATGGTTACCATAGGTTTTGCCGAAATAGTCCGGGTGTTCTTCCTCAACTTCGAACCCGGAGGCAAGGCGGTAGGCCTGTCCGGAATACCAGAGCATACTGGTTTTACCCTGGTATGGACCATGGCCTTGCTTATAATAGTGCTCAATGCCAAGCTGCTCAATTCCCGCATTGGCCGTTCATTCTATGCCATCCGGGAAAACGAAATCGCCGCCGAAGCAGCCGGAATCAACACCACCCGCTTAAAAGTACTGGCTTTCATGATCGGTGCGTCCCTGGCCGGCCTGGGGGGAGGCCTTTATGCCCATTATATGACCTATATCGCTCCCCAGGACTTCGGTTTTATGAAATCCATCGAGTTGCTCAACATGGTGGTATTAGGAGGCATGGGCAGCATTCCCGGAGCTATTCTGGGTACCATAGTCCTGACCCTGGCCCCGGAAATGCTCCGAATAGTGGCTGAGTACCGGCTTCTCTTCTACGGGGCCCTGCTGGTATTGCTGATGATATTCAGACCCAACGGATTATTGGGAGACATTCGCTGGTATGATTTTAAGAAACGCTGGTTTAATAAAGGGGTGAAAACATGGCCATCCTGAGCCTGGAGGGAGTAAGTCAGGAATTCGGAGGTTTGCTGGCCTTGGACCAGGTGCGCCTGGAAGTGGAAGCCGGCAAAGTCTTTGGTATAATCGGACCCAACGGGGCTGGGAAGACCACCCTGTTCAATATTATTACCGGAATCTATACCCCTAGCTCCGGCCAGGTAATATATAAAGAGAAGGCCATTAACGGCCTGCCTCCTTATGAATTGGCCCGCCTGGGTATAGCCCGGACCTTTCAGAATATCCGTCTTTTTAATAAGCTGTCGGTTTTGGACAATGTGAAAGTAGGCTTTCACGGGGTTACCAAAGCTGGTTTTTTCGGATCCATGCTGGGGCTGCCGGGGGAACGCAGGGAAGAAAAGGCCATCAGCAAGAGAGCCCATGAATTGTTGGAGATGGTGGGTTTAGATGATAAAAAGATGGAATATGCGGATAGCCTGGCTTATGGAGAACAGAGGAGGCTGGAGATCGCCCGGGCTCTGGCTTTAAACCCTTCCTTGCTGTTGCTGGACGAGCCGGCCGCAGGAATGAATGCATCGGAAAAGCTTAACCTGATGAGCTTTATAGAAGAGATCAGGGACCATGAAGACCTTACCATCCTCCTGGTGGAACACGATATGAATGTGGTCATGAACATCTGTGATCAGATTGCAGTCCTGGATTATGGCCGCAAAATAGCTGACGGTCCTACGGAAGAAGTCAAGAACGATCCCCGGGTCATTCAGTCCTACCTGGGAGTGGAAGCATGAGGCCCAGGGGGGTCTACCCGGCCATAGCCCTGGCCATACTGTGCATGTCAACCGCTTCCATAATGATTCGCTGGTGCAGCGCACCTCCCTTGATAGTAGCCATGTACCGGGTGATTTTCACCGCTATTATAGCTGTTCCTTTGGTGAGAGGGTCTTTTATAGCCGGGGTGAAGAATATTTCAGGCCGGGACCTGATCTATATAGCCGGGGCTGGTTTTTTCCTGGCCCTGCATTTTGCTTTCTGGATCACTTCTCTGGACTATACCAGAGTTTCCAGTTCGGTCTTATTCACTAATCTGCAGGTCATCTTTGTATTATTATTCTCCTTCTTATTGCTCCAGGAAAAAATAAATATCAAAGCACTGGGGGGGATATTCCTGGCTCTGGTGGGCAGTTCCCTGGTGGCCGGTGGGGATTGGCATCAGGGACGGCTGTTAGGAGACCTGCTGGCCCTATTAAGCGGCCTCTTTGTGGCAGTATATATCCTGGCCGGGCGCCGGGTAAGAGCCCGGGTAGAAGCCATGAGCTATACCGCTCTGGTTTCAGGAGCGGCCGGCTTCACCCTGCTTCTGGCAGCCCTGATCAGCGGGCAGGATTTCTTCAGCTATCCAGCCCGGGATTGGTTGTTGTTTGTACTCCTGGCCCTGGGACCGGGTATCGCCGGACATGGAATAATAATCTGGGCCTTAAAATATATAAAGGCTCCCGTGGTAGCTGTATCCATTTTGGGTGAATCAGTGGGAGCCAGTATATTAGCCTTTTTTATTTTTGGAGAATCCCTGTTATGGTATCAATTAGCCGGTGGCTGCTTGATATTAAGCGGTATTTACACTGCGGCAGTAAACGAGCGCAGTGATTGCGCATAATACAATTATTTATGCAAGAAACTCCAAGTTCTCATTCCAAACCGGGTGAAGAATCTAGATCCTCCCCAGGGAGACTACAATGTTGCAGACAGCACTAATAAGGTAGCCTCCTCTTACGAAAGGACCACAAGGTGCTGTTAACAGCAGGTTAAGGAAACTTCAGCTTTGCCTCAGGATGAGATCCAATAATTATGGTGCTGATTTGTCAAAATATCGATTATACAAGATTATCACTCGTATAATTTAACCCAACTTAAACGAGGGAAGTAATGTCCTATTATTTGCCGGGCATTATTCCCTTCATTGGCCATCAGCTGGGCGCCCCATTGCTCCATCCCTACTCCATGGCCCCAACCCCGGCCTTTAAAAACGATATTATTGCCCTCAGCTTTTATGCTGGTGAAATAGGTGGAGTAAAGGGTATCAAAGCCAATTTTTTCCCGCAGCTCTACCGCTGGAATTGAAGCCCCCCCGGCGATGATGGTCAGAGCTCGTCCTGAAGGGCCTTTTTCTGCTATTTTGATATCGCTTAAATCCTCCGCCTTAGGGCCCATAATACTGCGCACTTTGCTCTTGGGTACCTTTACCGTCCAGTTACGGTACTTTTTCGGAGCTATACTGATACCATTAGTTTCTACCGGCACCAGGTAATCCGCCTTGCCCTTTAGTTTGGGAAAACCCTCCTCAATGCTGGCGGTTTTGTCCGGAGAAACCGAACTAAAAAGGGCGTAGGCAAACTTGCCCTGGTAAGTCAAAACCTCTCCCCGGGTTTCATCCACGGCCTGGGAGATACGCTTGCTTATGCTTTTTTCATTATAGGCTTGAAACTCGGTATGATCATCACTGGCATCGGTATTGTGCTTACCCCGGGTGCCGTTTTCGTATTCCAGTGTAGCCAGGGTCATGGTACGAGCAACAATGGCCTGGGCTTTAAGTGCTTCCATGGGAAATTTATCCCCGATCTCCGCTGCCACCACCCCTTTAATATACTCCTCCAGCTTAAGCTCCTGCTTTTTTCCAGTGGCCTTGCGATATAGGCTTATAGTGGGTTCGCCCTTCTGGTATTTTTTCACCTCATCCGCCAGCTGGGCAGGATCGGCTTTAGGAATTTCAGGCTTCTTGGCCGGTTTTCCCCCCAATTGAACACAGCCGAAGGGGGTCAGTAACAAGAGCAGGGACAGCAATACACTGATCAGGAATTTATATTGCCTTGTCAAAAATCTATCACTCCCTTCCTTTTACCGATAGTTTTTCCTCTCCCTCTGCTCTTATGCGGTTTAAGTCATGGATCAGCTTATAGAGTTGCCGTCGAATGCCCATAAACCACGTTGCAATCCCGTAGGGGCGGTCTTCGACCGCCCGCC
>JAAYNQ010000012.1 GCA_012520725.1 Syntrophomonadaceae bacterium
AGAGTACTTGAACTTATCACTATATTTAGCCATCATTTCACTCCTCTGTGTCTGTAATGCTTACTATACTTTTAATAGAGCTCCATGACAACTATTCTGATACAGGGGGAAGGTATGCTAAGCGATATACCTATAAATAAGCCTTTGGAAAATCCTAGTTCATTCTCCATATAATCCCTCTAATGCCTTATTTCTATTAGCTTTGACGATTGGACAGGGTATTATAAGTCTGGCTTGCCGGTGAGGCAAAAAAAGGCTCACCGGCAATAGGCCCAGCAAGCCGTTTTTGTTTTTTTGCACCTAGTTGGGATTAGGGTTGGGGTTCGTAAAGCGGGGTGGCTGAGCATTGCTGGCATCGAAATTTTGACCGCCCGGAGTGGATAGGTTGAAATACAATTTGGAATCTTGGGTTACTCCCCAATCTTGCAGGGATCCAGAATCTTGTATACGGTTGAAGGCTTCTCTAAACATGGTATTATGCGCTTCTTCGCGATTCAGCAGAAAATCAATGGTTTCCCGTACCCCCTTGTCGTTGATCTGACGGTACAGGTATTCATAAACAACTTTGGCCCGTTGTTCAGCCGCGATATTGGATAAGAGGTCGGCAGCCAAATCTCCGGTTTGGTTAACATAAGCCGCAGTCCATAATTGCCCTGAAGCATTAGATAGCATGGGTGTTAGCCCGGTCAGAACATGAGCTTCGACGGCCCCGATGGTGGCATTATTGGCATTTAGTTCATGGCCGTTTAATAGGTTAATGGTAGTGGCTATCATTTCCATATGGCTCAATTCTTCAGCAGCAATATCCAGGAACAAATCTTTTATCTGGGGGTCCTTAATGCGAAAACTCTGGGAAAGGTATTGCATGGCTGCCTTTAACTCACCTTGTGGTCCGCCCAATTGCTCCTGCAGCATAGCCGCGTAATTAGGGTTGGGAGAATCTACCTTGACTTCGTGCAGAAGAGCTTTGTCGTGTTTAAACATTATGCACATCTCCTTTAGCAATTAATTAACATTTTCGTTTTAGCTTTTGCACAAATTGATAAAATATTCTTCTAGTGCCGACAAGCGACGGTGCCCGGTATGATGTTTAAGTGCCGGGCAGTGTAGCCGAGGATGCCTCAGGTGACTGAGATCAACTTGTCAACTTCATTTATATAATTGCTGTCGAATTTTACCAATAATATATATTATAATAATTAGAAACCGCAGAAGGGAGTAGATAGTGATGCCTAGAATAAAGCCTGTTTCAAGTTTAAGGAATTACAACCAGGTTTTACGGGATATATCCGTTGGTGAGCCCGTCTTTTTGACCAAGAATGGCCGTGGCTCACAGGCGACGATAAAGCTGTTGGGAGAGCTTAATAAGGGACGAAAATCAGGCGAAGAAAAAGGATGGGTTGTGCATGAAGATGTGAAAAGACCCACATTGCAGAATGACGGCGATTCAGGATAAATCACCGAAAAGGGAGGCATAAATCGATGGTCTTTAAAAAATTATTACCCTTAGTAATCATTTTGTTCATTTGTTTCTGCGGGGGATGCCAGGAGAGTGAACCCGAGATACTAACCACCATTACATTAAGTAATATTACAGCAGAAGAATACAGCAAAATCGGCGATTCAAATATACCAGAAGGTGCTACCATAAATGATTTAAAAAAGTTATATGTTGAGGTCAAAATAACTAACTCCGAAAAAGCGGCAAAAAGAACCATTACTATACCAGACCTGTTTATTATTGATAGATATGATAGAGTTCGGTCAATTGCAGGGGAATCGACTGAACAGAATAATATTGGAGTCGAAGATATAGCTGAAAGTACAGCCTACGTTATATTCGATAGCAGGGGGATAAGTGAGGAAGAATTAAGAAATACATATGCCAATTCAGAAATTTATATATTCTACCAATTAAAGGATGGCGATTTGTTTGAAAAAAGAGTTTCCATAGGGGAAAACTTAGTAATCATTAATTAAGGGAACACAAGGGGACGGTTCTTTTGTGTTGCTCAAGTATGTTAGGCTGTGGTCGCCCGCCATCGAGGGAGCAAATCCCGCCGGACCGTTGTCCGAAATACCGGATAAGGCCCGGGCGGGCGGTCTATGCCCGCCCGACTAGGACCCCGGTGCCTGCCACCAACTTATCAACTTATTGAATATTCTGACAATTTAAGACTGAGGCAAAGGGTGTTGCCTCATATGCTCCCCTAGGAACATAATTCTTTATATCGGAATAAGTCAATAGACCTCAGTGCCAAGCACTATTGAAAACTTATTGAATATTTTGATAATTAATGAGCTGGGCCGGTCTTTGGATTCATATGCATATGATATAATATAATAAAAAATCAAGCTTATGGTGCAGGTGGTGAATTAAAAGTGGAAAAGATCCAATCTGGAAATGAGTTATATGAACATTTTGGGAAAATGAATAAAATAAATTCAGTAAGTCATGTATACATTCCAGGAAAAGGAATCTTCAAAATTCTATTTCAGGAAGAAGATTCGCCATCAATATTATCGGAGGTTGAATCTGATCATGAGTTGCGTCAGATGATTGAGGATAGTCGTGCAGAGTACACTGCTGGTGATAAAACAACTACTGAACAGTTTCTTAAAAGCTTATCATCAGATCATTTTGCAAAATGAAAGTCAGTCAGGTGATATGGCCGAGGCCGGTAAGGAATAAATTGCTGGCGTTTAGAAGCGATCATTTTACACCAGAGGAAGCCTATAATTATATTGTTCGTGTAATTTCAGACACAGAAAAATTGTTGTTAAATCCTGTTTTAGGTAAAGTCTACACTGAAGAAACAGGAGAATATGCTGGCTTTATGCGTCTGGTAGTTCGGAAGTTTAAGCTATACGTTGAGATGGTGGAGAACGATGCTGTTGTAGTTGCAGTAAAGTATCCAGGAGAGAAATAGAAACTTATCCGGTGTCTGCTACCAACTTATCTATGTTGTTCTTTAACCCACCCTTGATACACAGAAAATAACAGGGCCGCCTGTTTAAGGCGGCCTAACACATTTTAGAACTAGCCGCCTGACCAAAAGCGGCATGGTGCCAGGCAGTGCGACCGAGCAAGGTTGCATCATATAACGGGTGGGAATCCCGTCCGGTAAGGTTAGCCTACGCCCCCGGTGCCAGCCACCAACTTATCAACTTAATGAATATTCTGACACTTCGGGGATCAAGTACCCTGAAACCAACCTATCACATGCATTGGGGTACCTCCGTCTATATGCGTATATGATTATGTAGGGGCGAGCTGTGCTCGCCCGCGCTGGGCTGGGTACAAATGCCGACCGAATAATCGAGCATTATACCACAGGCGATCAAAGACGGCCCTCTGCTTCTTAAATCCTGGCTACTCCGCTTTCCCGGGCAGCTTGTGCTACTGCAGCAGCAACAGCTTTGCCGACTCTGGGATCAAACGGAGCCGGAATAAAATAATCTGCCGTTAGTTCCTCATCTGTAATCAAGCCGGCAATAGCCTTTGCGGCAGCTATTTTCATCTTGTCATTGATGTCTGAAGCCCGAACATCCAATGCACCGCGGAAAATGCCGGGAAACGCCAGCACATTATTGATCTGGTTGGGAAAATCCGAACGACCGGTACCTATTATTCTGGCACCTGCCGCCAAAGCTTCCTCAGGCATAATTTCGGGAACGGGATTTGCCATGGCAAAAATAATAGGGTCTTTGGCCATGGATCTTACCATTTCCTGTGTCAGCATATTGGGAACGGAAAGACCGATGAAAACATCTGCTCCCGCTATCACATCCTTTAGTTCACCTTTTTTCCTGTCTAGATTGGAAATCTCAGCCATAGAAGCTTTCTCCGCATTCAAGTTGTCGCGTCCTTTATAAATTGCACCTTTTGTATCACAAAGGATCACTTTGTTCAGACCCAATTTTGTCAGCAGTTTGGCCACAGCAATTCCTGCCGATCCAGCACCGTTTAAAACCACAGATATTTCATCCAGACTCTTGCCGGCTAATTTTAGGGCATTCATCATAGCAGCCAATGTAACCACAGCTGTACCATGCTGATCATCATGGAAAATAAATATATCACATTCTTCCTTTAACCGCCGTTCAATTTCAAAGCAGCGGGGTGCAGAGATATCTTCCAGATTGATACCTCCAAAACTTCCGGCAATCAGTTTCACCGTTTTGACGATCTCATCTACATCTTTCAAACGAATACAGATAGGAAAGGCATCCACATCTCCAAATGTTTTGAATAAAACGCATTTTCCTTCCATCACAGGCATCGCCGCCTCAGGGCCAATATCTCCCAGCCCCAAAACGGCTGTCCCATCGGTTACCACAGCAGCAAGGTTCCACCTTCGCGTGTATTCATAGCTTAGATCAGGATCCTTTTGTATTTCCAGGCACGGCTCTGCAACTCCCGGTGTATAAGCCAGGGATAAGTCTTGCTTATTGTTCACTGGAACGGTGCTGATTACTTCTATTTTACCCTTCCACTGCTTATGCAGCTCTAATGATTTCTTAACAATATCCAATGCCGATCACTCCATTAAAACTGATTGATGCATATTATTGAAATAATCTTATCCTAAATTAATGCACTGTGAAACCCCTGTTGAGGACCCCGGTGCCTGCCACCAACTTATCATAAATTAACGTCGCAGGCCTGTAGGGGCGAGCTGCGCTCGCCCGCGATGGACTGGGTACAAATGCCGAATAATCGGAGCAATCATCCATATAGCAAAATGATCGAAACAAATAGAAGTTTGCTCAGGGGATTTTACTTAGGAAAGCCTCTTATATTCCCCCAATCACATGCCACTGCGTAGGCCATACATTTTTCAAATATATCGTAGGTAAAAAGGGGAGCAGGTGCTCCTTGAGTGAGGGTCTGGGTTCGGCTTTGGTCAAAAATCCTGTTATCAGACAGATAGGGGCGATATTGCTCAAATAACTTATTAAACAGCTCCTCAGCCGGGTTGGGATTGGTATTTTTACCGGATTGATTCCACAGTACCTGTATACCCCGAACACCCAAAAAACGCTCACAGTATTCAGCCAGCGTGCTTATGTCCGGCGGATTGTCGCTCGTTATATGATATATTCCATTGGTTCCAGGATGCTCTATAATGTCCAGAAAGGTTGCAACGAAATAATCGATTGGTATTAAATTTACCGATCCTCGGTTGGTAAGGTAGATCTTAAGGGGTAAATATAATAATCCATCATCGTCCAGGCTGAATCCCCACTTGCCGGACCTCCTGCGCCCTTGACGAATGTCATTTATGAAGATGTCCCGGATAAACGAGATTGATTTTACCGCGTAATAAAGTGCGTTGAACTTCAGGGATTTACCTGTTTTTGAATCTCCGTACACAATAGATGGACGTACAATGGAAAGAGGCACTTCATTTGCCTCACAGCTGCGCCTGATGATCTCCTCGGCCTGTGCCTTGCTTTCCTCATAGACGTTGTTGAAACTCCGGGTAGTAACCGGCGTCTCCATACAAATGCCTTCACACTTACCGCAGGCATAAGCTGTGCTTACGTAGTAAAGATGTTCAGCCCGGCCATCAACTACAAGATCAAGCAGGGAGAGCAAGCTGTTTACGTTGGTGTTCACCACCCGGTTTCGGTTACGCTCGGCAAAGCTGGTGTCCGAAGCGCAGTGGATGATCTTACCCGCATTTGCGCATAGATTAAGATACACCTTATTATCCAGACCCAGGTGCTTTTTCGAAAAATCCACTTCAATGGCAGACAGTCTCTCCCCGGGATCAATGTTCAACCAATGGGTAAGGACTGAAAGTCTTTCCGGCAGCCTCATAGTCTTGGAGGGTCGCCCCAATACCGTAACCTGATATCCTCGTTCCAGAAGGCTTGACATCAGAAAAGCACCTAAAAATCCCGTTGCGCCGGTCAGAATAATTGAGCGTTCCGACTTACCCTGCATAGTATTCCTCCTCACTTATGTATACAGCAGATTTTCTTTTCTGCAGCAACCCCGATTAACGACATAACGGACCTGCTTCACCGTGCCTGTTTTTTTAGAATATTCGTCTAGCAAGGTGCCGGCCTCTTGTGTTGCCTGCTGAATCCTGGCCATATCGTCTGGATCGTTGTGATTAAAATAATAATCGTATTCCCAGACGCATCTTTTCCCATTATCCAATGGCGTAATGAATCCAAACCCGTTTTTCAGCCGGTGTTTTTTAGCGATATCCCGCAGCCCCTCCTGAATTTGAGTAATTAATGAAGTGTCGATGGGGAGATAAAAAACAAAGCCTACCGAGGGTTGTTCCCGGCAATAGCGCGCGCTTTGAATCCTAAAGGTATTCAGCCAGACCAGATTACTCATCTCCGATCTTGAATAGAGGTTTTCAAAAAAAGGGCGTAGATCAGGGTCAATGCCCATAGTCATTTGAGCGGGAGAAGGAGCAAGGGCTATTTCGGCCAATTCACTGAATTGCTCGAGTTTAAGGTAGGAAAATGCTTCGTCGTCTGATAGTTCATCCAATAAGTCCAGCCACTTAGCAGAGCTAAGCGACGGCAATCCCTGGTAAAGGGTCTTGAAAAGTTTCTGGTCGATAAAGGAATACCCCATCTCAGCTACCGATCGCAATGCATATCTATCGCCGATGAGTAGTACCAGATAGGGCATACCTAGTTTTTGGGTAAATATAACTCTAGCCTTCTCAGCCAGCTTTTTGGTCGGGGCAATAAAAGAAGATATAAACTCTTCCCCCAGAATGCCGATCGCCAGGCCAATATGCCGGATTGAACATTCTTTAGCGAAATCGAGGGCATTTTCCAGTGATTCGAAAGGTACTAGAATTCCCTCTTCGTCATCTGTTACTGGATGGAGTTTCATACTTACCGATACACATATAGCCAGGGCTTCATGGTCAGCTATTAAATTTGGGAGGCCAGTTTTGTGTTACCGGTGAAGGCGTTTCTCTTTGCGCTGAAGTCGGATTTGGTGTAGGAACCTCCGTAGAAGTAAATCCTTTCCAGGGACTGGCTGAAAACAGCAGTGAAGCTGGAATA
>JAAYNQ010000138.1 GCA_012520725.1 Syntrophomonadaceae bacterium
ATCCAGACAAGTCCATTATAAGGTATATCTGGCATTGAATAAAGTGTAGGGGCGAGCTGCGCTCGCCCGCCCGTGGATGGGCGATAATACCGTTGTAAGCCCGTAAGGGCGACCTGCGGTCGCTCGCCTGGCCGTTTGCCGGAATAACGTAGCAAACACGATGTCGGCGGTAAATACCGAATGTGTGGGCATTATATCGCGGGCGGTCAAAGACCGCCCCTACACTACTCGCCGGTACCCAAAACTACGTTGTAAGCCCGTAGGGGCAAGCTGCGCTCGCCCGCCCGTGGATGGGCGATAATACCGTTGTAAGCCCGTAGGGGCGAGCTGCGCTCGCCCGCCGACTACCCTGGGTTTGTTTTGTATCTTAATATAACATTGTTCTCTTTTGGCACACTAAGAACATACCCAGCCACCCTTGGAATATATTAAAAGCCGGTGTTGTTGAAGATTTGGCCTGACCTAAGCTTTTGCCAGCTTGGCATTGTTCTTGCAATAAAGTACAGTAGCAAAGTAACTAAGCTGAAGGTCGATACCGCTTGGCAAGGGGCTTGATTATAGTTCGTTATCTATAGCCGAAATTACTAGTGGCCATACTAACAAGCCCCTATTTTTGGTATTTAATAGTGATTCCCCGGCGAAATCCTTGGTAAAACTGCTTTGAATGCATCCAAAGGGCGATATATAACTTTTAGCGGGAGAATCTAAAGTAAGGATTTAAAACCCCAATAATAAGATTAACATTTACAGTATGGCAATATTAGAGGAGGTAATATTTATGCAAGGCAGATTACTTAGAGTAAATCTTAGCACCAGAAAAACTCAAGTGGAAGAGATTCCAGAACAGTATCTGCGAGATTTTCTAGGCGGATCGGGGCTAGCGGCCAAATACCTGTATGATGAAATTCCGGCCGGCAGTGAGGTTTTAGGGGCAGAGAACAAACTATTCTTTTCCATAGGTCCTTTGAACGGTGGCTATTTTCCTACTTCAGGCCGCTATAATGTTTCCTGTCGTTCGCCCTTGACCGGTATATGGCTGGATTCCAGTTCATCGGGAAAATTCGGTTATTATATGGGGCGAGCCGGTTATATGGCTATCATTATTGAAGGCCAATCAGATAAGCCCGTATACCTGTATATCAATAATGATACCGTGGAAATAAGAGATGCTTCCTGGCTTTGGGGCAAGACCATATCAGAGAGCATTCAGCTCATCGAAAAGGAATGCCAGGTGAAGGGCAGTACGGCTGCTATAGGCCCGTCCGGGGAAAAACTGGTGCCTATGGCCTGTATAATCAACGATGGCGGCCGTGCAGCCGGACGCGGAGGAGCTGGCGCGCTTATGGGGTCTAAGAAGCTTAAAGCGATCTTTGTCTCCGGAGACGGGAAGTTTGAGCCCGCAGATCCAGAAGCCTGGCGCCAGGTGATAAAGGAAGTAACCGGAAAGGTAGCGGAGCATCCCGTTACTAATAACCTAAAAACTTACGGAACTGGAGTTGCCATGGCCGTGGCCGGTCAAACCGGAGATGCCCCAACCAAAAACTGGCAGTTGGGTAATTGGGAAGGTTACGGTAAAATAAGTGGCATCACCATGGCCAATACTATACTGAGAAAGCATACTCCCGAATGTCATGTATGCCCCATTCAGTGTGCCCGCTATGTGGAAATTGAAGAAGGACCCTATGCTATGAAAGGCAGTGGCCCGGAATATGAAACCCTGGGTTCTTTTGGTTCCCTGGTCCTTAATGACGACCTGGAATCTATTGCTTATATGAACCTGCTATGTAACGAATACGGTGTTGATACCATTTCCAGCGGCAGTTCCATAGCCTTTGCCATGGAAGCTTATGAAAAGGGTTTGTTGAGTAAGGAAGATCTCGGTGGTATTGATTTGAGATGGGGTAATACTGAGGCCATACTGGCAGTATTAAGGCTTATACTTAAGCAGGAAGGCATAGGCAAGCTGCTGGGACAGGGAGTAAGAAAGGCGGCCCAGGTCATCGGTGGAGGTTCCGAGGAATTCGCCATTCATGTAAAGGGATTGGAACTGCCTATGCATGATCCCCGGGCTTTCTTCGGTTTTGGGGCTACTTATGCCACCTCCCCCCGGGGCGCTTGCCATTGTCATGGGTATTTGGGAGCCTTTGAGGAAAGAAATCCCGTTCCTGAAGCCGGCATAAATGATATTCCAGAACGTCATGCCACCTCCGGAAAAGGTATTTTAGCAAAAGCAGTGCAGGATTTATCAACCGCGGTACACTCTGCCATCATTTGCGCATTTACCACCTATTCTCTGAGCGCTTCTGATTTAGCCCGGGCCATAAATGCTGCCACTGGTTTCTCCTATACCGGGGAAGATATTTTAAAAGTAGGGGAAAGGATATTTAATCTGCAAAGGGCTTTTAATAACCGTTTTGGAATCAGCAGGGCCGACGATACTTTACCTCCCCGGGTGTTAAGCTCAACCATTGGGGGACCAGTAGAAGGTTTGGTACCAAACCTGGCCGAACAAATGCAAGAGTATTATGAGGCCAGAGGATGGGATCCTGACGGGAAGCCTTCCCGGGCCAAACTGGAAGAACTGGGTCTGGATTATGTAATAGGAGAACTGCATGGCTAAGCTCTTGCTGCACATTTATGGTTTGATTCCTGCTGATTTTATAGATGTGGAATTGGAGTTTGAAGGTCCGGTAAATCTGCGGCGCCTGGAAGAGGAGATAATAAAAAGGTATGGGAATAAAATTGAGGAGCAATATATAAGCGAGGACGGGCTTTTGAACCACCGTTTTGTGATCACAGGTGACAAATATGGGAAAAAGATCGATTATCAACTGCCCGATCTCACACCAATTGAAGAGATTTGGTTTGCGGTTCCTCTAGCCGGGGGATAATCGAAAGAGGGGACATTTGCTTTGCCTTACAGGGTGGAAGAAGGCAATCAAGAAATGTCCCCTTCGTCTTCCCGGATCAAGGTCATAAAAAAATTTTATGGCAGATAAAAAAGCTTTTGTCGAAAAACTGCGTTATAATGAAATAAAAATCCCCGGCCTGAACTAAGATATAAAAGCAATTGGTCTCACTCAGGCCGGCACTTAAAGCCGGCCTGGACTGTGATTATGGCGAGGGGAGGGATTGTATGCAAATAAAAGAGATCGGAGAAGAAGGAATTATCAAAGCCATAAAGAATATCAATCAGGCTGAAGCCTCTCAAGTTCTTATTGGTATTGGTGATGATGCTGCTGTGGTTAGGCCTGAAGCTGGTATGCTATGCCTTTATGCCTGCCACATGCTGGTGGAAAACAGCCATTTTCTTCTCTCCAAAAGCACCCCCTTTCAAATTGGTTACAAGGGAGTAAGCAAGAGTGTGGCCGATATTGAAGCTATGGGCGCTACCAGCCGCTTTCTCCTGGTAGGAATCTCCATGTCTCCTGATACCCCAGCTCAATTCATTAGAGAACTCTATGAAGGGATATATGCCGCCAATGCCAAGGGCGGTATTTCAGTAATTGGAGGAGATATTTCCGATTGCCGGGGCCCCCTGACCATATCTCTTACTATAATCGGCGAAGCAGCAGAAGAGCATTTGACTCCTATTGATGGGGCCCAGGAAGGGGATGTGCTGGTAGTTACCGGACCTTTAGGGGCGGCTGCGGCCGGACTCCATCTGCTATTGAATGATATCACTTGGGAAAAGTACGAAGCCTTCCGGGAGGTTATGCAGCAACAGCTGCAGCCTGAACCACCTTGGGGAAAGGGGCAGACCCTGGCCCGTTCTACTGCCGTTACCGCTATGACTGACATAAGCGATTCTTTGACTCACAACCTGCAAAAAATATGTAAAGCATCCAAGAAAGGGGCTCTGTTGGAGTTGAAAGACTTGCCCGTTTCCCATTCAGCCCGGGTGGTAGCGGACAAAGTGGGTTGCAACGTACTGGAATGGGTTCTGAACGGTGGTGAAGATTTCGAATTGCTGGCCTGTGTTCGTCCTGAAAAGCTAAGCCGGGTTCAGGAGTTGATGAAACAGGAATCTTATAATATTTATCCTATTGGCAGGATTATTGGAGAACCGGGACTGTACATAAAGTCTGAGGGCGAAATAAAAGCTGTTTCTCCCCAGGGTTTTGATCATTTTCGTTAAGAAGTACTGGAAATATTACCTTGGGCTCAAAACTTTCCATCTAATAGACTTTGAACTATTGATTGGAGGCAGGTATTATGGGAAGAATTGCACTTTCTACTTCAAATCAGAGTTCCGACCAAATCTGGCAGTTGTTTGTCGAAAAAGGTGTTATGCCTAGAAAAGGTTTGCGGCCGGAAGTTGCCCGTTCCTGGCAACGGAGCCGGGGAATAGATCCATGGCAAATAAAGCAGGATATACTTTCTTATAGCAGCCTGCAAGCCAGGCGTGAACAATACTCCTTTTTAATCGAAGTGGCCAATCCCATCATGCAGGACATTTGCAGCCTGGGAGGGCAAAATTTCGTATTGCTTTGTGACACGGAAGGGTATGTTTTGGATACCGTAAGCAATGTGGAATACCCTCAGCCCATAGGTCAGCGTTTAAGTGAGGACACCCTGGGCACCAATGCCATAGGACTGGCCTTGGTAGAAGGCAATGCGGTTGAACTTAAAGGCTATGAACACTATTCCAGCCGTTACCATTCCTTCAGCTGTGCTGCTTCACCGATACGTAATGAAGATGGTTCTATTCTGGGCATAATAGATATCAGCAATCCCTATGGTGATTTGCCGGCTAATGTAATGAAAATACTGGGATTGGGAGTTAAACTGATCGAGAACCAGCTCCGTTACCGGGCAGAAAAAATAGAACTGCAGAAAATACAGCGCAGCTATTCTGCTATTATTGATGTATTGCCGGAATGTATGCTCTTGGTGGATAGCAGCTCCGGAAAGATAATCAACGCCAATCAAAAATTCCTGCAAATGTTGGGTCAAAAGGATAAGAACCAGCTTATCGGTCGTTTTCTGGGGGATCTAATTAGCTGTTCCCCAGTAGAAATCAATGGTCTCCTCTCCTCCGAAGCTGAGATACCAGACCTCAAGCTGAATTTCTCCTGGAAAAACCGGCTTATATCATGTAATCTGTTTTGCAAACGTAGCATAAACCTGGGCCGGGGTAAAAAGCAAATGGTCCTGGCCTTTAACCAGGGTCAAGAAATAGAGCGGGAGCGAACTGCCATCTATCCACTCAGGGCTACTGAGCCAGATGCTTTTGATAGCCTTATTGGCAATTCGGCCCAATGGACCTATATTAAACATTTAGCCCGCAGAGCTGCTCCTACCGCTTCCAGTATTTTGATACAAGGTGAGAGCGGAACCGGCAAAGAACTTTTAGCCAGAGCCATACACCAGGCCAGCGGCCGTAAAGGAGAATTTATTGCTATTAACTGCGGCGCTATTCCCCGGGAACTCCTTCAGAGCGAACTTTACGGTTACGAAGAAGGTGCATTCACCGGAGCCAGGAGGGGGGGCAGCCTGGGTAAAATCGAAAAGGCCCAGGGGGGAACGGTTTTTCTGGATGAGATTGGGGAAATGCCTCCTGATATGCAGGTTAGTTTGCTCAGATTTTTACAGGATAGGACCATTACCCGGGTGGGAGGTACTAACACCCGCAAGATCGAGGTGCGGGTTATTGCCGCTACCAACCGGGATCTAAATGAAGCCATGCGTAATGGCAGCTTCAGAAAAGACCTTTATTATCGTTTGAGTGTTATTAATATAGAGCTTCCTCCCTTGCGGGAAAGAAAAGAGGATATCCCCTTAATGGCACATTATATGGTGAGAGAACTTTGCCTGCAGCAGCAGCTTCCCACCCTGGATATCGATGATGAGGCATTAAAAGCGCTGGTAAAATACGACTGGCCCGGTAATGCCCGGGAGCTTAACAATGTTTTGGAGCATGCCGTAGTCTTAAGCGAGGGAGATTGTATCTCACGAGGAGATCTTCCCGGGTATATTTTTGCTGCTGGAGATTTAGGGCTGAATAAAGCAGGCAAACTGGAGGAGTATGAGAAAGAGGCTATAATCAATGCCTTGCGCCAGTGTGAGGGTAATATATCCCACACCGCCAAAACCCTAGGGGTAGCCCGCAATACCCTATACCGGAAGTTGAGGAAATTCGGTATTAATGCTGATGTTCACAGTTAAGCTGCCCGATCCCATCTTTTCTATTAACCTGCTACTTCACGGCAGCTTTATGCCAGCTATATGCTGACCTAGCAAGTCTATGTATAAGAGTTGGGGCCTGATCAGTTCTCCCCGGCCGATAAGCAGCTTGATCACCTGGCTGACCTGTATAGCAGCTACCAGAGCCGGAGTAAAGCTGGGGTTACCGGCGGTTTCATTAACTTCTATCCCTGGCGGATATATAGCCTTCAGGGCGGTATCACCCGGCAGGATGGTAGCTACCTGCCCCAACCAACCGCTGATAGCTCCATGAACCAAGGGTATCTGTAATTCAGCTGCCTTTTCCTGCAGGATTATTTTAGAGGCTGGATTATCCAGGGCGTCCACTACCACCTGATGTCCCCGTAAGAGGCTTAAGGCATTGTCGGAGCTTATCCTGGACTGTATGGCATTTACCTTTATATCTGGATTAACCTGAGCCATTCTTTTTTTGGCCTCCTCCACCTTGCTGCAGCCCAGATTTTCCACCGTGGCGTATATCTGCCGGTTCAGGTTGCTGGTATTAAAGGTGTCGAAGTCAATTATGGTAAGATTAGCCACCCCAATGCGGCCCAGCATTTCAAAAACATATTCCCCTAAAGCCCCACAACCGGCTATACATACCCGGGAGTCTTTTAGCTTTTGATTTTCCTCCGGGGTTAAGGCCTTCATATTTCTTGCATATCTCATGCTAATTCCTCTGTATCTTGTATTTTATGGTAGGGGCGGCCACCAAGACCGCCCCTAAATGACCATCGATTCTATTTCTTGGGGGCTCCAAAGGATTTTGTGACCGGGCTCATATTATGGCGGTCTACTTCCACATTAATTATGGCCGGTTTGCCAGATTCGAAACCTCTCTTGATAGCTGGCACTATTTGTTCAGGATCGGTTACCAGTTCACCATAACCATCCCAGAGGGCGGGGAAGCGATCATAACGGAACATATAGCTCAACTCGTTGGCTATATGACCCTTTTTGACTTCTTCCGGATTAGAAAATTGCTCGGACAGTTTTATCATTCCCCAGGAAGAGTCGTTGGAGACTACGCATACCACCGGAACGCCTTGTTTTAGGAAGGTTTCAAACTCCATCAGATAGAAGCCCATGCTACCATCACCGGTATAGTAAAGCACTGGTTTTTTAGCGGCACAATAAGCTCCCAGGGTGAACCCGGCTCCGGTACCTATAGTACCCATGGGGCCATAATTGACTATCTGCCCCGGACGATGAGCCTTGGCAGCAGCTTTTATCCACTGGGCTGCATCTCCGCCGTCGCAGATTACGGTATAATCTCTTCCTTCTGTTTCCAGGAACTTGCTGACTTCATAGGCACAGCGCCCCGGATTCATAGGCAGTTCCTGAGAAGTGAATCCTTCCACATAGGGTTGGGCTGCGGCCTGGGCCATCTGGCCAGCCTTCTGTACCCAGCTAAGGTCTTCTTTTTTAGCTGTTTTGGATTTTACAACCTCCAGAATCTGTTTCACTACCCCGGTGGCACCGCCTACAATACCAATATGAGCCGGTGCATTATAGCCAATTCTGCTTGCATCCGGGTTTACCTGAATCAACTTGGCCTGGGGATTAAACAGGGGAGGTCTGGCTTTTCCTACCCGGTAATCATTATTTACCGACAACATCAAAACTACGTCAGCAGCCGGTAAGCTAGCACCGCCTATCTTAAACATGGGATTATCTTCATCAGCAAACAAACCCCGGCACATTACCTGTGACATGACCGGTATTTTTAAATAGTCTACCAATTCGCCGATAGCTTCAGGATACTGGGCAGTGAAACGAGCCGCATCTCCCAAAATCATCACCGGGCTCTTGGCCTGGATAAGCAGATCGGCCGCCTGTTCTATCAAGGCCGGGTCTCCAAAAGGCTGGGCTTCGGTGCGATAAAGTTCTGGATAGTATATATCGTCTTCTTCCACCATGGTTTTCAAAACATCGGTGGCACATTCCAGGTACACCGGTCCGGGAGTGGCATTATAAGCATGCCTGAAAGCCATGGATACATATTCCGGAATCCGATGGGTATCATATATTCTCCTGGACCATTTGGTGACGGTACTTAATACCTTCACGGTATCTATCTGTCCTTGAAGAGGTCCGGTTTCACTTTCGCCCTGAGGTGCTCCTCCACCGATGTGTATTACCGGTACTCCCTGGGCCAAAGCTTCACCCATGGCGGTTATAGTATCTAAGATTCCTGGTCCGGCAGTGGTAACCAATACCCCTGCTTTTCCGGACACCCGGGCATAGGCATCAGCAGCATAGCCGGCTGCCATTTCATGCCGTACATCTATAACCTTGATTCCTTCCGCCCGGCATCCGTAGAAGATGGGCATTATATGTCCCCCGGACAGAACAAATATCTGTTCAACCCCTTCCTTTTTCAGAGCCCTGGCAAATAACCTTCCACCATTAACTTGAGCCATTAGTATTCCTCCTTTTCTTATTCTTAATAGATAAATCAAGTGCAATAACCCTGGCTATACTTAGAGTCCCCTCCAATTGACTTTTAAACATTCTTCTGCTTTCTGTTACTGGCTGCACCAGGCTGCTATATTGCTGACCATATGGGCAATTTCTACCGCATCCACCGCAGTAATTATAATAGCTCCCTCCCGGGCCCATCCGCCTGCCGTGTAAAGAACCGGTGGCAACTGCTGATCAATCAGACAGCTATGTATAGTTTGCTCCAATGATTCACATCCGGATGGGAGCAAGGCAGTTTTTAGGCCATGAGCTTGGATTATTTCGATCACTTGTTCCGAATATTTTATTTCCATAGCAGCTCTGCGGGATGGATCTACTTTCATTACAGCTAATAAAATCCTGGCCGTATTCTTAGAAGCTCCCCAAGCCGGATAGGCAGGGGCGGTAATTCTGCCGAAGACTTCCGTTAACCGGCCGGGAATCCCGGCTATTTCGCTAATGTTTTTAGCATCGGCCAAGGCCATGACTAAATTGCTTCTAATCTCCGGCAAGAGTTTAGCTGCGTCCGGGCAATCAGCCAGTTGCTTTACTGCTTCCACCAGTTGTCCAAGAACATAGTATCGATCCGTTGTTTCTATAGCCGTTTACCTCCTTTTACAATTTTGCCTTCACTTACAGATCTCTTTTAAAGAGTATTATGCAAAAATGATGCCGAAAGCATTATATGAAATAAATAGCCGTTTAGCGGTATATTCCCAGTATTGTTAGACCCCGCTTTACTTTTGGGGTGTTATGATATGTAACACCTGCTGTACTTTGGCGCAGTCCTATGGATTAAGAAATATATGGCCGGGTTAAACTTATGCCGGATTATTAAGCAGGACAACAAATTTTTCCAGCTTTCTAAACCAGGTGATAGCCCAGTTTTGAGCCAGTGTCTTGATGCTGGGGCTAAGAGCTGTTACAATAAGGGTTTTAGCTTAACTATACCTTGGTACAAGAATTGCATTTATTACAAATAAAACATTGTATTAAGGGAGGAATTTGTATGCGTGCGGTTTGTTTGGATGGTCCAAAGCAATTGGTGGTGAAAGAAGTTGATATGCCAAAGGCTGACGGGGAAAAAGTATTAGTTAAAGTATCCGATGTGGGTATTTGCGGTTCAGATATTCATCTCTGGGAGCAAGGGCAGCGCATAGGTTTGATCATGGGTCACGAATTTGCCGGGACAGTAGTAGATGCCGGAGCCCTCAAGGATTCTCTTAAGGTAGGAGACCGGGTTACGGTATTGCCCTTAAATCCATGCGGTGAGTGTGAACCATGCAAAAAGGGAAATAGCAAGGGATGCCTAAATGCTCTGGCCGCCTCCCCGGGAATAACGGCTCCAGGGGCTTATGCAGAATATTATCTGGCTCGCCCGGATATGGTCCGGAAACTTCCGGATAATATTAGTGAAGAGGAAGCCACCCTGATTGAACCAGCGGCTGTAGCTCTGCGAGCGATAAGAATGTCAGGGATAAAACCTGGTGATAAAGTGCTGGTGGCAGGAGGCGGAGTTATAGGATTGTTGTCCGCAGCCTTTGCCCGCATAGCCGGGGCTTCCTATATTGCTCTTACCGAAGCCAATCCCTTGAGGGGTGCTAATGCCAAGGAGATGGGTGACGTGGACCAGGTTTTCGATGCTACTGATGAGCAGTTGGTAGCAAAACTCATGCAGGCATCGGGGGGAGGATTTGATCAATGTATAGACTGTGTGGGAATTGCTCCAGCAATTAATGCCGGCATCATGGCTCTGAAAAAGGGCGGAAAAATGATGCTCTTGGGTATAAACTATTCCCCGGTACCCATAAGCGGTTTGATGGCAGTCCTTAAAGAAATTGAGTTTAAGGGCAGTATAGGCTATGACCAGGAATTTGATATGGTCATGGATTTAATGAACAAAGGAATACTAAAAGCCGCTAGATTTATAAGTGATACTATTGATTTGGAAGGAGTTCAGGGGGCTTTTGAAAAACTATCTTCAGGCCAGTACCCGGATGTCAAGATAGTTATCAAGCCCTAGATGAACAGGATAACGTACTGGCCCGTAGGGGCGAGCTGCGCTCGCCCGCCCGTGGATGGGCGATAATACCGTTGTAAGCCCGTAAGGGCGACCTGTGGTCGCTCGCCTGGCCGTTTGCCGGAATAACGTAGCAAACACGATGTCGGC
>JAAYNQ010000139.1 GCA_012520725.1 Syntrophomonadaceae bacterium
CTCCGATGTTATGCTTTGTGGGGCAGGTCGCCCATACAGGCTTAAAGCGGTGTTTTGGGTCCTGGCTTGCAACGATGTCTTGTATCCCATCGAGGATTGTAGGGGCGGTCTTCGACCGCCAGCCCGTTTTTGCTACGGGATTTCGGATAATACACGAGCGGGCCAGCACAGCTAGCCCCTACAACGTCAGCCGTTTTGCGGTATATTGGGGAGATCGACAAGCACGACAGGATTTGTGGGCAGACGGCGGGCGAGCGCAGCTCGCCCGTACAATTGCCTTTTTTTATTTGAAGGCTTGGATCAGGGCGGGGAGCACCTTATAGAGGTCGCCCACTATGCCGTAGTCGGCGGATTCGAAGATGGGGGCGTTTTCATCTGAGTTGATGGCACAGATGATGCCGGCTTCCCTGATCCCTACTACGTGCTGGATCTGGCCGGATACGCCTACCCCTATATAAAGGGCTGGTTTTACCTCTTTGGCGGACAGGCCAATACAGGATTCCTCGGTCATCCAATGCTTTTCTTCCGAGATGGGACGGGTGCAGGCTAGTTCTGCTCCCAGGATTTCTGCCAATTCCTGGAGCATGCCCATGTCTTCTTGATTTTCTATACCCCGGCCGGCACAGACGATTACCTTGGCGGCGGTGATATCCCCGGAACCGGCTGGACTGGTTTTCCGTTCTATAATCTGCACTCCAGAAGGAATTGGAGCTTCCAGGGTTCTAACCTTCCCCTGTCGTGAAGTCTGGGGCTCAGGTGCTTGATAGCTGCCGGGGGGAATGGTGGCCATCTGGGGCCGGCTGTTGATACTGAGGGTTTGCACTGCGGCTCCCCCGTACATCAGGCGTTCCATTTGCAATTGCCCCTCAAGATTGATAAGGGTACAATCACTGCACAAGCCCGTGTCCAGCCGGGCTGCTATCCGGGCCGCCATTTCTTTGCCCCTGAGGTTGCCTCCGATTAGGAATATATCGGGATCGGCCCCTTGGGCTTCGGCGGCGATAAGGGGTACATAATCCTGCACCGGCTGTCCTTCGGCCAGGGGCGGCAGCAATAATACCTCATCGGCTCCCCGGGCTATGAAATCCTGAGCCAGGTCCTGCTCTCCCGCCAGCAAAGCGGTTAGGCTTTGACCCAGGCCATCGGCCAGTTTCCGGCCCAGGGTCAGCAATTCCCGGCCGGTTTCTATTCTATCTGCATAAATCCATACTCCTGCCATTTTTTCACCCCCTATCAATTATGCCGGTTTTTTTAATGGCTTCTACAAAGGCTTGGATATCCTCGGGAGTGGAGCCGAAGCGGGTGCAGTTTCTCACCAGGCTGGCAGCCCGCAAGCCTTTATCAATAATCAAAGCCGGATATTCGGTGTCCAAATCCTCCAGGCTTATTTCCTCCACCGGCTTTTTGGAGGCGGCCAGCGTGTCTTTGAGTCCCGGCACCCGGGGGTTGTTGATGTCCGGCAAAACGGTAATCAGGGCCGGCAAGGGTGCGGAAACCACCTCTATCCCGTCATCGCTTTTGCGTTCGGCGATTAACCGCCCGCCATCAATCTCTACTTTTTTCACAAAGGCGATGCAGGGAATGCGCAGCTTTTCAGCTAAACGGGGCCCTACCTGCTGGGCGTACAGGTCACTGGAGCCTTCCCCGCAGATAATCAGGTCATAGTCGATCTGCTGGGCTATTACCTGGGCTAAAATGGCGGAAGTTTGCGACGGCTCCAGGTTTTCCAATTCCTCACTATTGATAAAGTAGGCTTTCTCCGGCCCCCGGGACAGGGCGTCTTTTATGCCTTTGGTAGCATCACTGGGGGCTACGGTAACGGCGGTAACACTTCCTCCGTAGGCTTCCTGCAAGCGTACCGCTTCTTCAATGGCATTGCGGTCATAGTCGCTCAGCTTGTGTTCGGCCCATTCCAGATCAATTTTACCCGAGCTGGATGGCTTGATGTAGGCTTCATCCACCACCCATTTGAAACAGCATACTATATTGGGCATGGGTCTCCCACCTCTCCTTATAAAATAATGAGGGCAGGAGAAGATAGCTCCCCTCCTGCCTCTGAACTTATCTCAACAGGTTCCCGGCGATAACCATCCTTTGAGCTTCCGAGGTGCCTTCGTAGATCTCAGTTATCTTGGCATCCCGCATCAGCCGTTCCACCTTCTGGCCTTTGCAATAGCCGTATCCACCGTGGATCTGCACTGCCTTGGAGGCGTGCTTGGAACACATTTCCGCACAGAATACTTTAGCCATGGCGGCTTCTTTGGTAAAGGGCAATCCCTGATCTTTCAAATAGGCGGCATAATAATAGAGGAAACGTCCTGCGGTGATGTCGGTATGCATGTCGGCTATCATCCATTGAATAGCCTGGTTCCTGGAAATGGGTTTGCCAAATTGTACCCGCTGTTTGGAGTAGCTGATGGATTCATCCAGGGCGGCCTGGGCAATACCCACCGCCTGGGCGGCAATGCCAATCCGGCCATGGTCAAAAGAGTTCATGGCTATCTTCAGGCCATCTCCCACTTTACCCAGCACATTTTCTTTGGGTACCCGGCAGTCCTTGAAGATGATTTCTGAAGTCTGGGAGGCTCTGATACCCATTTTCTTAAATTCTTCCCCCACACTCAATCCCGGAGTTTCCCGGGGTACGATAAAGGCGGTCATGCCGTTGCGCTTGTCGTTTTTATCGGTCCAGGCAAAGGTAACATAGGTATTGGCCACCGGGCCATTGGAGGTAAAGGTCTTTACACCGTTCAATACATACTCATCCCCATCCAGGACCGCAGTACTGGTGGCTGCTCCTACATCGGTTCCAGCCCCGGGCTCAGTCAAAGCAAAGGCTCCCAGGTGTTCTCCTTTGGCCATGGGGGTCAGGAATTTTTTCTTCTGCTCTTCGGTGCCAAAGTTGAATATGGGGCCGCAGGCCAGTCCGGTATGTACAGACATGGTAAAACCGGTAGCCGCACAGGAGCGGGAAAGTTCTTCAACTGCGATAGCATAGGTAAGATAGTCAACCCCGGCTCCGCCGTACTCAGTGGGGAAAGGCATTCCCATCCAGCCACCTTCTGCCAGTTTCTTGATTACTTCCTCGGGATAACGGCTGTTTTCGTCTATTTCTACTGCAACCGGGTCTACATAGGTCCGGGCAAATTCGCGCATATTGTCCCGGATCAACTCCTGCTCTTCAGTCAGTTTAAAATACATATTTTCCTCTCCTTTTTTACCGGCAGGAAATGGACCGTAAATGCTCCTGCCAGGATTATTGTACTTAACCCAATTTTCACATTTCTTATTATGCCACCGGCTCGGGGGCCTGATACTAGACCTCAAGCCTGCTGCTAATTGTTAATAAATGTGAAGTTGAGTACTTAACTTGATTCTAAGGATAGGGATTTACTTTGTCAACTATTAATTTGTATGCCAATTACTTTGGCAAATTTCGATAGAATTCGGCTTTACAACGCATATTTTGGGGGCTACCTGCGAAGATTGTATGGGCAGTCTTTGACCGCCAGCACGGGATTGGCAACGGTATTTGGGTGCTACTGGCGAGGACTGTAGGGGCGGTCTTCGACCGCCAGCCCTGTTTGTTACGGTATTTCGGGGAATGGGCAGACGGGCGACCGCAGGCGCCCATATGGGTTGACACGGTTGCAGGTGGATTAGTGGACCAAGTCAATAAGTTGATATGGTGGTGTCAGGCACCATGATTAGGGGGTTAGTTCCAGAAGCAGTTTCTTTAAGACTTCTGATTGCTCTTCATTCAATTTAGACAGGGCTTTTTGGTTGGCATTGACTATGGCCTGGGTTAAGGGTTCCTCCAGCTCTTTGCCGGTTTTGGTAATCATAACACAGAGGGCACGACGGTCCCTAACGTCATGGTAGCGGTTGATCAGCCCCTTGTTTTCCATCCGGTCCAGTATCCCGGTAATGGTTGAGCTGTCCAGGCTCAGTCTTTCGGCCAGTTGTTTGGCGGTCAGGCCATTTTGATCCCACAGGCATTTCAATACACCATACTGACCGGGAGTTACTCCAAAGGGAGCCAACTCCGCTTTAAACAGCTGTTGTACTGAATTTTGGGCTTTGGTTAATACGAAATTTACACAGTGTTCAAGTTCCATGGTATTCTCCCTTTTCTATTGTCCCTTCCCATTATACCCCAATTTCCTAATCTGGGAAACTGCTGGGGGTGGCTTAGGCTTAAGTTCAATATTACTACACTGCTGTATAAATGTAATACGCTTTAGGCCTCCGCCCAAGCCATAGAGGCCTTATGCTAACATATGTTCGGAAAACAATATATCCCCAGTTAGTGGACCTTCACCGGCTAAGGAAATAGCTAATTCTGGTACTGGCATATTTATTGCAGCTTTAATGGTTATTCCAGTAGTAAAGATGATTTATAAAGCTTGAAGGCTTGATGATATAGTGCGCAGATCCGTTTAGGTCGGTCCTGGAGAAGATTTTAATCATGACGGGCGATTCGCAGGCCCGGGCAGGCGGGCGAAGGATTGTAGGGGCGACCTGTGGTCGCCCGCCGGGCCTAGCTCAAAATTTACATGCTCGGTTGTGTTCCCTGATCATGGGAGTTGATAAGTTGATAAGGTGGTGTCAGGAACCACTGACTGAAAGGAGGTTGGGTTGGAGTAGTTAAAGCGGTAAGAGCAGGTGGGGAGTAGTTAGAAAACAGTAGGAGCATTTAGGAGTAGTTGGGATTAATTGGGAGCAAGGAGTAGCTAGTTTATTAGGAGTGTTAGGATTAATTAGAGTATTAGGAGTATCTTAGGTAGGAGTAATTTAAGTTGGAGTATCTGGTAAGTAACACTGTCGGATAATGGCACTAGGGGGACTGATTTATTATGTTGAGAATTTCTCCGCAGAAGGACGTGTACGAATACTGGAAATTGCCGTTGATAAATGATTATGTAAAGAAATGGGCCCTTATCACACCAAAAGAAAGGGCCCTTGTTTTCTGCGATGATGGTCGGACTTATACTTATGCTGAATTTGATGAAATAATAACTTCCTATGCTCTGAAGTTGATGGAATTGGGGATAAAGAAGGGGGATGTGGTGGCCACCCAGTTGCTAGCCATACCGGAATTCTACATCATCATGTTAGCCTGTTCTTCCATAGGGGCTATTTGCGCTTCCCTGGATGTGAGGCTGCAAGCTCAAGAAGTGGTACGGGATCTGAAGAAAGTCGATCCGGTGGCCTTTTTTGCTCATGGAAAAACCCGGGTTCGTGATTTCAATGAGGTGGCCACAGCGGTTCACGATAATATCCCCAGCCTGAAATACCTTTTCCAATTCGACCGGCGGGGAAATGGTATTGCGGCAAGATCCATCAATTTTGATCATTTCTTTTCTCCGGAAGCCTTGATGGCAGTGAATAAACGGGAGGATCTCCTGGAACAGGCCCGGGAAATCTATGCTGCTTTGGATAAGCGGGATCCCCATATGATTATTTATACCACCGGCACCACCGGAGAACCCAAACCGGCTCTGATCTGCCATGAAAACACCATAATCAATAATGCAATTATGTTGCGAGTGGGTACCACCTATGGCAGCAATTATGCCTTAATGAATTGTATGCCCACCAGCCATGTAGCCGGCACCCTACAGGGAGCTGTAGGCACCTGGCACCGGGGCGGCAGCTTTATAACTATGTCCATGTTTGCCCCCGAGGAACTCTTAAAAAATATTGAAAAGTTCCGTCCCACCACCATGGGGCTGGTACCTACCGGGTATCGCATGTTGTGGGCCCATCCTAATTATCATAAATACGATCTTTCCAGTTTGACAGCGGTAACCTATGGGGGCAGTGCGGTGGATAAGCCTTACCTGGAACAGCTTAATAAAATGTCGCCTACCTGGTCTACTGGTTATGGCATGACTGAATGTGCCGGTTATATTACCTTTACCCCTAAGGGAGCTCCGGTAGACGAAGTCTTCGGACAGGTGGGGCAAACCAATCCTGACCTGACCAAGATCACCATCCGTAAGCCTATGAATGAGGATGGAAGCGCCGGGGAGGAACTGCCCATAGGCGAACTGGGTGAGATTTGCGTAGAGGGTCCTCAGGTCTTTTTGGGCTATTATAAGGATCCCGAAGCCACAGCTAAGGTGAAGAGCAAGGAGGGGATCTTGTATACCGGGGATATGGGCTATTTCCGGGATTACGGCAATTACCTGGGCATCAGTTTTTCCGGCCGGCGCAAATTTGTAGTGAAGCCCAAGGGTTACCTGGTATTCCCAGAGGAAGTGGCCTTCTATATTTCTACTCATCCCAAGGTAAACCAGGCGCATGTATCCGCCGCTCCCCATGAGGTTTTTGTGGATGGAATAATAGCTTTTGTTCAGCCCAAGCCGGGTCAGAAAATAACTGGGGAGGAAATATTGGAATTCTGCAAAGGCATTGCCAATTATAAACGTCCCTTGCACGTGGAAATCTGGCCTGTAGATAAGCAATTCCCCCTCAACCGGGTTAACAAGGTGGATGTTCAGGCCATGAATATATTAGCGGCAGAAATCGCTGATAGATTGCGTTCAGAGGGCAAATGGGACCGGGAGGCTCTCGCAGTTTCCGGCAGCCGGGCTTAATCGATATTGATAAGGCATTTTATTGAGGAAAGGATGATCAATATGCTAAGAATCCCAGCATCTAAAGATATATATGAATATTGGAAGCTGCCATTGCTTCCTGATTATATAAAGAAGTGGGCCAGCATTACCCCGCAGAGTCGGGCCCTGA
>JAAYNQ010000140.1 GCA_012520725.1 Syntrophomonadaceae bacterium
GATATTCCGGCGGATGGACCGGAGGGCGACCACAGGTAGCCCCTACAGGCGTACAACGATTTTGGGGATTCCTTGCTGCGATTGTAGGGGCGGTCTTCGACCGCCCGTGGGTGTTTGCTACGATATTCCGGCGGATGGACCGGCGGGCGACCGCAGGTAGTCCCTACAGACGTACAACGATTTTAGGATTCCTTGCTGCGATTGTAGGGGCGGTCTTCGACCGCCCGTGGGTGTTTGCTAGTTCAAGACCAGGCGGGCCAGATCCAGGGGCTGAATGTGTTGCCCATCTTTGAAGGCTCTCATATTACCTCCTGATATCTCGTCAATCACTACTATTTCTCCTGCTATCCGGCCAAATTCAAATTTGATGTCATAGAGTTCTATATCTTTTTTGGCTAGCTCTGCCTTGATTATTCCTGCAATCTTGCGGGTCAGTTCTTTTAAGACCTGGTATTCCTGCTTGCTAAGTATATTCAGCATATCCAGTGCATCTTCGCTTATGGGCGGGTCTTCCCGGGCATCATCTTTTAAGGTGACTTCCACAAAAGCATCCAGGGGCTGACCTTCTTCTACATAATCACCATAGCGGCGGTAAAAACTTCCTACGGCACGAAAGCGGCAAATCACTTCCAATCCTTTGCCAAACACCGTGGCCGGTTTAACGGTCATGGTAGCTTTATCAAGATCAGCCTCTATATAGTGAGTAGGAATTCCCTGGCTTTGCAAAATCTCGAAGAAGTACTTGGTTAAGCTCAATCCTGCCCGGCCTGCTCCTTCAATGGTGAGACCTATGGTATTGGAACCGGGATCAAAAACTCCGTTGGCTCCCGTAACATCATCCTTGAATTGCAGCAGGTAGTTTCCATTTTCCAATCGATAAACATTCTTGGTTTTTCCGGTATATACTAGTTCCATAACTCATTTTCCTTTCCTGAAGAATTATCGTTTATTATACCTTTATTTTCTGCTGCTAACAATGTAAGTAAGGGTCCCCTGCCTGAGCTCCTGCTTGCCATGCCAGTTGCCTGTTCTGGAGAAGTATATTTTAGATCCTCCGGCTTCACTTAAGGATAATACTAATGACTTGTCACCCCAGCGCCTGATCTGCTCAATGCTCCTGCTTGCCATACTGGGCTACTGCTTTGCCATTTTGAGCCTGGCCAAGAATACTTAAGGATCCTTCCCTACAGGATGAGGTCAGCATTGCTCAGACCCTGTTCCTTGCCTCAGGGCGAGATAGTGATACCAGGAAAATATTATGATATACGGTTTGGTTTTTCTTGGGGGTTTTAGGGGTAAACTTTCAATTTATGCTTGATTTATCGTGCGGCTTCATGTATACATGTATACAATTACCTGGCTAAATGTGGTAAGCGGGGAGGAATCCCGGCAAATAGGCCCTTTCGGCTATTACCTTGTTTTTTGGTTAATTCTGTCAGGGCCATATTTATAAAGGATTTCACTAAAAAAGCAAAGAATAGAATAAGGGGCACAATTCGACCTGGAACTATATTATAAATAATTTCCTGGTACAAGTAATAAACGAGGAGGATACAGGATTATGAACAATGGAGCTTATAATCCCTACCAACATGCACAAGCACAATTCGACCAGGTAGCCGAGCTGGTTAAACTGGATGAGGCTACCCGGCAACTACTCAGACAACCCATGCGGGAATACCATTTTCTCATTCCAGTTCATATGGATGATGGTACGACCAAAGTTTTTCAGGGCTTTAGGGTTCAGCACAATGATGCCCGGGGACCGGCCAAAGGTGGAATACGCTTTCATCCCCAGGAAACAGCGGATACGGTTCGGGCTCTGGCTATGTGGATGACCTGGAAATGTGCGGTGGTGGACATTCCTTTGGGGGGAGGAAAAGGCGGTATAATATGTGATCCCCGTAGTCTGACCGATTCTGAGCAGGAAAGATTATGCCGGGGGTGGGTACGGCAGGTGGCTAAAAATGTGGGCCCCTGGAATGATGTACCGGCTCCAGATGTTATGACCAATTCCAAGCACATGCTATGGATGCTGGATGAATTTGAGACTATACACGGTGGACGTTTTCCTGGCTTTATTACCGGTAAGCCGGTAGGTATGGGAGGATCCCTGGGCAGAACTGAAGCTACCGGTTATGGGGTAGTCTATACCATCAGGGAAGCTCTCAAAGATCAGGGTATTGATATAAAGAACACTTCGGCCAGTATGCAGGGATTCGGCAATGTTTCCCAATATGCCGCCAGGCTGTACCAGGAGCTGGGTGGTACGGTTATTTCTACTTGCTGCTGGGATAATAATGATAACAGAGCCTATGCCTATGTGAATAAAAATGGACTGGATATAGATCAATTGTGCAGTATAACTGATTCCTACGGGGGTATTGACAAGAATAAAGCTCAAGACCTGGGTTATGAAGTATTACCGGCCCGGGCCTGGCTGGAGCAGGATGTGGATATTCTGATCCCGGCTGCTTTGGAGAACCAGATAACTATAGAAACAGTGGATAAAATCAGTCCCAAAGTCAAGATAATTGCTGAAGGAGCCAATGGTCCTACTACTCCTGAAGCTGATGAAGTGCTGAAACAAAGGGGCATTTTTGTTATTCCTGATTTCCTGGCCAATGCGGGTGGAGTAACCTGTAGTTATTTCGAGCAGGTACAATCCAATTCCAACTTCTTCTGGGAAAAGGATGAAGTGCTGGAAAAATTGGATATCAAAATGACCTCGGCCTTTAGAGCGGTTAACGAATTGGCTAAAAGAAATAATCTCTATATGCGGGACGCCGCTTATGTAATTTCTATCAACCGGGTAGCTCAGGCAGTTAAGATGCGTGGTTGGGTCTAATTCTGACCGTCCGGAAAGGTGGTAGCTCATGACCAAGCAAAATTCCGCTGACGATGATCTCTTATATTTTTTAAAGGAACGGGCCAAAGAACTGGATTGCATCTATCAGGTGGATGAGTTGCTGGGCAACCAACGCTTGTCTTGGCCAGAAATTTTCGAAGAGATAGTAAGGGTTCTTCCGTCTGGTTGGCAGTTTCCTGAATTTTGCCAGGCTCGGATTATATACGAAAACCAAAGTTATCATACTCCGGGTTTTTTCCCTTCCCCCCTCTCACTGTGCAGCAGTATTGAGGTTAACGAAAGAGAAGTGGGAAGGATTGAGGTGGTCTACACCCAGGAGGTTCCCAAGGGTGAAGAAGGCTACTTTCTGGAGAAGGAACGCAAGCTGATAAGAACCATCGCTGATCGCATCGGTCAGAGTATTTTGCACCGGAAAATGAAACAGGTGATGCTGGAGTGGAATGAAACCAGGAACACCGAAGACAGGGGAAGCAATAATGAGTGGATGGTTATCGTAGACCTTTTGCTGCGGACCGACCCCGACCTCTTGTTGCATGTATGTAAAAAGATGATCAACCACCTTTACTGGAGCGGGATCAAAGAAGCCCAGGACCTATTAAGGGAATTAAGCCCGGGCTGGCAGATGCCATTTGAACGGGGGGAGGTAAACTACCCCAGCGCCAAGCTCCCCCCGGGCAATATTGCCACCATAAGTGAGAAAACTTTTTCCCTGGCCGCTCAGCATTTGAGTGCTGTGGAAATAACCCTGCGTATGAAAAAATGGCTGCAGGAACAAAAGGCCCATTTTCTTATCAAGGCTATTGACCGTATCGATGCTTCGGTGGGAGAGATTGTCGATGCTATTGTTCGCTATCAAAATATAGCAGGGGCCAGCAATTTACTTGATCACGCTACTGAACGCTGGCTGGAAGTGGCCTTGATGCAGCGTTTTTTGTCTGACAATCTGGATTTTATCCGGGTGGCCCGTAAATACATCGGTATCTGCAGTTATTATCACATTGTCAACCACCTGATATTTCCCGAGCACAGCCATGGCAAAATTGGGGGGAAAAGTACTGGTTTGTTCCTGGCCCAGCAGATTTTAAAAAGAGCCGGCCAGGATATACCTTTGCTGAACAACATTAAGATACCAAAAACCTGGTACATTACTACCGATGAACTCACCGAGTTCCTGCATTATAACAATCTGGAAGCCTTAAACCAGCACAAGTATAAGGATCTATCGGAAATACGGATGGATTATGTCAATATTATTCAAACCATGAAGAATGCCAAGTTCCCCCCAGGAATAGTAAAAAGCCTGGCCATGGCTCTGGATGATTTTGGGGATAACCCCTTGATCGTTCGCAGTTCCAGCCTCTTGGAGGACCAAATGGGATCGGCTTTTTCCGGCAAGTATAAAAGCCTATTTCTGGCCAACCAGGGCAGTAAAAAACAGCGCCTGGAAGATTTGATGGATGCCATTATTGAAGTTTACTCTTCGGTTTTCAGCCCGGATTCCATAAAATATCGC
>JAAYNQ010000141.1 GCA_012520725.1 Syntrophomonadaceae bacterium
GTTGACTGGGTCGTTCTTCAGGATGATATAGAATTTGGCACCAGAATTGATGCAAACAATGGGGAAATAAACCATCCGGTTGCTAACATCAAGGATAACAATGGAACCCTGGAAATAACCCCCAATGCAGCCGGAGAGATCGTATTGGTAGCGGTAAGGGGTGTTGGTGGAGGCAGTGTCATTGATGATTGGGTCTTAAAACTTCACATTATCGCAACAGAATAAAAGGCCGTGATTACAGACAACTAAGCCCGCACCTCAAAAAGGTGTGGGTTCAGTTTTTAAATATTTATGCGGAACCACATGCTGGCGACATAGAAAACTGTATTGAAACAGGCAATGATTAAATTGCTAGGGCTGGAAAGGAATTCTAGCGGTTCACGCAGATATTTTCTTAAAGCTGAGGAAAAGGGGAGAAGAGATTTGTCCGAATACCCGCTTAAACCATTAAGCAAGACATTAATAACACTTATCGTGGCGATTACTCTCCTGTTTGTGCCAATTCCAGACTCTAAATCTTTAGCTGTCGACCTTAGCCAGAGTTATATAGTAATGCAAAGAGACTATCCTGAAATGATCGAAAGGCTTAAGGCCGGTGGAGCAACCGATGCTAACATTGAAGCCTTTTTAATTGATATGGAGAATGATTTAAGCCAAAAAGGTACCCTTACTGAAGACAATTTTGATTTATTTATGTATCAATCACTGGAGAATGTAATTACTTGGAGAAAGCATAGAACCCTGTATAGGGCATTAATGGACCAGTTTGGTGAAGAAATCGACTACACTCTTCAGAATCACAAACTCCATCCTGATTTGGTACCGATTAGGAACGCCATTATGGAAGCTCTATTAGGAGGAGCACCGGTTAGCACCCGCTGTTATCTGTTAGTGGTCCCTGGCGCAAAATATTACCAAATAAAAATTGATTGGGATGGGAGCGGAACTAAATACGCAGAAGAAATCATTACTATACGGATTGATGATGGAGTCATTCTAGAAGCACCCCCGAAGTTGGAAGTAGTGAGTCCTGCCGTTGGGTCTAGTTTACCTTGATAAGAATCTTTTGTTTCCAAACTTTCAATATCCGGTAATTACCCTGGGGTGTACTAAAATGTGCTTAAGATTAGTACCAAAAGGCAGATGGGGCGTTAGGTTTTTTGGGCAGTTTAGAAAGGATATTAGTCGGTTAGCGTAGAAGGTTTTAATAAAACATTGCCGAGGGGGAAGGAGAATTGCCACGAAGCGTGCAAAAATTATGGAAGAAAAAAGTTGTAGGTTTAGCTCTGCTAATGATTATGTTTGTAACCATACTGCCTTATCAAAGTGCTCAGGCAGTTGATTTGGGAGAAAGCTATTTGGTAATGCAGAGAGATTACCCGGAAATGATAGAAAGGCTTAAAGCCGGTGGGGCATCCGACGCTAATATTGAAGCATTTTTGGTTGATATGGAAAACGATGTAAGCCAGAGAGGGACCCTTACCGAGGCTAATTTCAACTCGTATATGTACCAATCTTTGCAAGAAGTTTTAACCCAACGACAGCATAGAACCCTGTTTTTAGCCTTGGTGGACCAGTTTGGGGAAGAAATCGATTATACCATGAAAAACGGGCAACTACACCCTGACCTGGTGCCTATACGCAATGCTGTAATGGAAGCAGTGTTACAAACTGAGGATCCGGTTGAACCACACGATGATCCAAATGATAATGATACATCGGGTGGAGGGCATAATACTTCTACTAATCCAGTTACTTCACTTGAATCCGTAAACCAGGAAATACAGCGCCAGCTCAACACCGACGGGGAGGTCGTTGAACTTGAAGTCGGTTCCAATAACCTGATAACAATAAAAGGAAGCAGTCTGAACAACATCTGGACCTCCTCCCGTGACTTAATAATAGAATTTACTGGGGTGTCATTACAGCTACCCCAGAACAGCCTGGTCTTGAGCGATAATAACACATTATCCATAAGTGTTACCCCGGTGAGCCAATCCAAGCAAGAAGAAATACTAAAAAAGACCAGCAGCTACTACAAAATACTAGGCCAGATTTTCGAAATATCGGCTACTACGCAAAGCAGTCTGGGCTCAGTAATCTTCAGGCAACCAGTTACCGTAACCTATGCCTACTCAGGAATAAGCCTTGAGGGCATCGATGAAGCTAGCCTGGACATGTACTACTTTAATGAGTCCAGTGATAAATGGGAAAAGATGGGCGGTACTATTGATCGAAATACCCAGACCATCAGCTTTACCACTACCCATTTCAGCAAATACGCCTTAATTTCATATACCCCCTCTTCAGGGACATTTGCCGATTTAGTCGGTCATTGGGCAGAAAATGATATTAACAACATGGTGTCCAAGGGTCTGGTTAAAGGTATCAGCCCTACCCACTTTGGCCCGGATGCTAACATTACTCGGGCTGAGTTCGCAGCCCTGCTTATCCGAGCCCTGGGTATCCCTGAAGGCAGCCACATAATGAGCCAATTCAGTGATGTTTCAGCAGGCAAATGGTACTTTAATACCGTTAATACTGCTGCCCAGTCCGGGCTTATTACCGGTTACACCAATTCCACCTTCGGCCCCGAAGACCTGGTAACCCGCGAACAGATGGCGGTAATGCTAAAGAGAGCCATGACCTACAAACAAATAACAGTTATCAGCGATACTAATCAAATAGAATCATTACTGGATCAATTCCAAGATAATCCACAAATATCCGCCTGGGCCCGGGACAGTGTAGCAACAGCCGTTGACAAAGGCATAATAAAAGGGCGTAGCTCCACCCAATTTGCTCCCACCGCCACCGCCACACGTGCTGAAGCAGCAGTAATGATTCTGCGTGCCTACAACCAATTCTAGCCAATAAGAAAAAATCGCGGTGCCAAGCACCGCGATTTTTTTGTATTAATTCATCGATCAGCTGCACCTAACCCTTTTCGCTGTCTGGCTAGCAGTACTGCCATCATAATTGTTAATAGTACTGCTAGTGCTTCCAGGGGATATTCACTCGTTTATTAGGCCTATGGCTACTGCCTGACTATCGGCAGCCCAGGGGCTAATTGCAATAGGAGGAAGAATAAAATTCTCCTGTGTTACTAGATATAGTTTTACTGCGTCTCAGAATGACCGGTTTTTGGCACTCAACTTAGAAGTTGATCTTCTTCCCATATTTGAGGGCTACCTCTTGCACCAATTCCAGTTCTTCCGGGGTCAATTTATTCTGTAGTATCTGTTTGGCTTTCTTTATTTCTGCCGAAGAGGGTTTGCCCTCTTTAGTCATCTGTTGATAGATAAAGGACAGTTCTTCACTGTCTAATCGCTTTAACAATATGGCTGCCACTTGTGCTACATCGGCTTTATCTACTGGACGGCCAAGTTGTTTTTCAGCCAATTTAACCATATCCTCTGGATTGCTAGTTTTACCTTGGGGTGGATTATCCACTTGACTATGAGTCAGGCGGTTAAGCAGGGACTTCCACCATGATTTGTTAGTTTGCTCTTGAGACTCATCCTGATAGTTGCCTGGGGAAGAGGAATCAGTGCTTAGGCTATCATCTTCACTGGTGGGTGACTGGTCCCCCTGATTGCTGGACAGCATTTCCGGATTGGATAGCATCTCACGGTTGTTCAACTGATAATGGGTATAGATACCTACCGCCAATATTAGGTTAACCAGCACAATCAGACCGATAAACATTTTCTTGTAATTACGCATCAATTCAACTCCCACCCTAGGATCTACCTTTTATAATAACACAGGAATCGCTGTTTAAGTTTATCAACTTCTTGATTTGATAAAACAGTTTTTACAATAGAAGGTAAGAGCTTTACAAAAAGGCCTGAAGCAAAAGCATAATAATGCTATAATTAACCTTATTAGTATTATTGTAGACAGTTTGCTGTCTCTTGTTAAATTACTGATTCAGGTCCTGCACAGGTAAATAAGGGAGAATTATGATCCTAGGGAAGCCCTCCTATCCAGGGGGTAAATGCTTGGCGCAGCCTTAGGCAGGAAGGATGCGGTGCAGAAGATTTATCCTGTTTAATGGATATCGCTTGGAAGATGAAGCAGACCGGCTCAAGGTGGATACAAGTTGATTGTCCTAAGGTTTAGGGCAGGATTAACTGCTCGAATTTATATTAAGCATTCCGGGAGAGTTTATGGAAGATTTAGTAAGGCAATTGCTGGAATTTATGACCATAGAATTGACGGTACTCTTGACTGCAGCCTTGCCGGTCATTGAAGTGAGGGGAGCCATTCCCATCGGGATTTCTCTGGGACTATCACCCCTAAACGCCGCCCTTATCAGCTTCATCGGCAGTATGATTCCGGTACCAATAATATTTTTTGCTGTGCGCCCGGTTTTTGATTATCTGAGGAGTACCAGATTGTTTAAAAAGATGGTGAACCGGATAATCAAGAAGTCTCTGAGTAAAAGTGATAAGGTGCAAAAGTATGGGGCCTGGGGATTGGTATTGTTTGTGGGGGTTCCGCTGCCGGGAACCGGGGTTTGGACCGGAACCTTGATAGCCGCTTTGCTGGATATTCGATTTAAATGGGCAATCTGGGCTATATCCCTGGGCAATTTATTAGCCGCTCTGGCTGTAACCGGGCTTAGCAGCGGCATAATTCGGGTTATGTCATAAGGGATAGACGGTGGTGATCCTGCTCTATGGATAGCTATAAAGCAAGGGTAGTAAAGGATATATGTGAAGTAAATCGATGGCCAAATGAAACTGTAATAAGCGTATGTGATTAGAATAGTGCTGGAGGGGAGAAAATGACTAGTGAGCAGCCGGGTTTGTTTGAGGAGTTGGCAGAGCAGCTGGACCAAGCCCGAACCGAAGCTTACCTGATAGCTGAAGCAGAAGATTATTCTTACCTGCCGTTTTTGCCGGGTGTAGAAGTAGGTCAAGCTTATCCGGAAATAAAGGATTTGGGTGAATTGGCCGGGGTAGCCCGGGAGTGCCGTCGCTGTCGTTTAAGGGAAAGCTGTTCACAGGTGGTGTTCGGAGAAGGCCCGCCAGATGCCCGCTTAATGCTGATTGGAGAAGGTCCGGGACAGGATGAGGACATACAAGGTCGGCCTTTTGTAGGCAAGGCTGGACAGTTGCTGGACAAGATATTGGAGGCGGCCGGGATCCAGCGATCCCAGGTATACATAGGCAATGTGGTCAAATGCCGTCCTCCAGGTAATCGCCTGCCTAACCCGGATGAGGTGAAGGAATGCCGGAAATACCTGGAAAGGCAGATTAAGCTGATTAGACCTTCCATTATAGTCTGTCTGGGCTCCATGGCCAGCCAGACGGTTATAGATCCTAACGCCAAAATCACCCGGATACGAGGGAGATGGCTGATCCGGCAGGGGATTAAGATTATGCCTACCTACCATCCGGCGGCTTTGCTGAGGAACCCGAGTTATAAACGTCCGGTTTGGGAAGATTTTAAGCAGATCCGGGACGAATACCGTAATTGCCGTTAGGGATGGTGGGCAGAAGAACTGTTATCAGCTTTAGTGGAAGAAAATGTTGCCCCTTGAGGTGAGAAAATGGAATTATTGATATACAATGAATATGAAATGGAGAGATTAGGGGAGAAATTAGCCCAGGTTTTGGAGGATAATGACCTGGTTTACTTGCGGGGGGAGCTGGGGGCAGGAAAAACCACCCTGGTTCGGGGAATAGCCCAAGGCAAGGGCTACCGGGGAAGGGTCACCAGCCCTACTTTTACCCTGATGAATGTCTACCTGCTGGAGCAGATGCAGATTAATCATTTTGATTTTTATCGTTTGGATCCTCATGATATTTATGACCTGGGTCTGGAGGATTACCTGGAGCGGAAGGGCTTAAGCCTGATTGAGTGGCCCCAGGCTGGAGCCGGCATTCTGCCGGCAGAGGCTTTAGTTATAGATATATCCCTGGTAGAGGATGATTATGAGCGTGAGCGCAAGGTGAAGATAAAGGCTCAGGGTTCTCAATACCAGGAAAAGATTAAGGAGTTGCAGAGTTTGTGTTAATATTGGCGGTGGACAGTTCTACCCCGGTGGCGGGCGTAGCCCTGGTGGAGGATCACCGGGTTTTAAATGAGAGTTTTATTAATTACAAGAAAACCCATTCGGAAACCCTTTTGCCTACCATTGACCGGATCATGAGGGAATGTGACTGCAAAGCGGCTGATCTTGATGCCCTGGCAGTAACGGTGGGACCTGGTTCCTTTACCGGGCTGAGAATCGGAATGGCAACGGTGAAGGGTATGGCCATGGCTGTTAATAAACCAGTGGTGGCCTTGTCCACCCTGGATACCTTGGCCGCTAATGTGTGGGCCAGTGAGGCCCTGATAGGGGCTCTGCTGGATGCCAGGAAAAACGAGTTATACTATGGCTTTTACCGCAGTGGCGATCAGGGGCCGGAAGCCTTGCTAAAAGACATGATTGGCTCTCCCCAGGATATGGTCAGCCAGGCCCGGCAGTTGCTGGAAACAGGTCAGCGGCTTATCCTGCTGGGGGATGGCTATTATAGATATTCTGCTTATTTTGAAGAGGAATTTAAAGAAGAGCTGAAAGCCATGCCTGGGCATCTGAGCTTGCCACGGGCGGCGGCGGCTGGAATACTGGCGGTAAACAAAGCCCGGATGGGTGTTTTTGAGGATCCTTACCGGCTGAGACCGGTTTATATCCGTCTGTCTGAAGCAGAGTACCGCCTGGGAAAAGGAGAAATGTAGTGCTGGAAACCACTTGTCTGATAAGAAGAATGACCGCCCACGATCTGGATGGAGTAATGCAGGTAGAATTGGAGTCTTTTCCCTTGCCCTGGTCAAAAGAATCCTATCTGGGGGAGCTAAAGAATAGTTTCGCCACTTATCTGGTATGTGACTTGGAGGGAGAAATAGCAGGTTTTGGCGGTATTTGGGTGGTTTTTGAGGAGGCTCATATCACCAATGTGGCTATAGCCAGTCAGTATCGCCAAAGGGGCCTGGGCACACTGCTGATGGAGAAACTGGAGGCCGTAGCCCGGGAGAAGCGAGCCCAGCGAATACTGCTGGAAGTAAGAACATCCAATTTTCCGGCTCAAAGAATGTATAAGAACCTGGGTTTTATACCTACCGGCTTAAGAAAGGAATATTATACCGACAATAAGGAAGACGCTATTGTTATGACCAAATTTCTAATTTGAGGTAGAAGAGATGAAAGATATTTATATTTTGGGTATTGAGACTTCTTGTGATGAAACCGCGGCCTCGGTGGTGAAAAACGGCCGTCAAATATTATCCAATGTAATTAATTCACAGGTCAAGATTCATGCCCAGTTTGGTGGAGTGGTACCGGAAGTGGCCTCCCGCAAACATATTGAAAACATTGCCCTGGTAGTTGATCAGGCTTTTAGTGATGCAGGGCTTGAATATGCTGATATTGATGCGATAGCAGTTACCAATGAGCCGGGATTGATTGGGGCCCTGCTGGTAGGGCTGTCCTTTGCCAAGGGCCTGGCCTGGGCTTTAGAACGGCCATTGCTGGCGGTTAATCACCTGCACGGACATATTTACGCCAATATCCTGGAACATGAGGATATAGAATTTCCGGCGGTGTGTTTGGTGGTATCAGGTGGACATACCAACCTGCTTTTGATGGAGGATATAAACAATTACCAGGTACTGGGTGCAAGCAGGGACGATGCAGCCGGAGAAGCTTTCGATAAGGTAGCCCGGTTTTTGGGATTGGGTTATCCCGGGGGACCAGCCATACAGAAGGCAGCCCAAAAAGGCCAGGCCGGTAAAATAAAACTACCCCGGGTGTTTTTGGACCGCCATGATTATGAATTTAGTTTTAGTGGTTTAAAAACGGCGACCATGAATATGAAAAAAAAGATGGAGCAAGCCGGAGAGCTTCAGCTATGGGATTTGGCAGCGGAATTTCAACAGGCCTTGATAGAGGTCCTGGTGGAAAAATCACTACAGGCAGCCAGGCAATATGAAGTAAAGTCTGTTTTGATGGCGGGGGGAGTAGCCGCCAATCAACAATTGAGGTCTTTGATGGAAGAGAGAGCCCAATCACAAAATATAAAAGTTTTTTATCCTTCATTAGGGCTCTGCACTGATAACGCAGCTATGATAGCCGGAAGGGCCTATCACGACTATATAAGAAAAAGTTATGCCCCATGGAGTCTGAATGCATACCCTAGTTTATCCTCATGGTGATAACTTGCTGTGGATAATGTGGAAAACTTTGTTGATAACTTAATATTCAGGTTTTTTTGGCGTCCCGAATAGTACGCAAAGTCCTATAATAAAGAAAAGGCAAGGTTTTATGGTTTTTCAGACCTGTGGATAAGTATTTGAATAAAGGAGGAGTGGCGAATGCACCCGGTTTTGTTGCAGTTTGGCAAGCTGAAGATCTATTCCTGGGGATTTATGCTGGCAATTGCTGCAATTGTTGCAATATTGGGATTAAGACGTAAATTTGAACGAGAAGGCTATGATAGGGAAATGGTCCTAGACATGGTGATAATTATGGTACTATTCGGGATATTAGGTGCTCGGGTAGCCTACATAATATTTTATGAATGGGACGCCTTTCTGGCTAGTCCCCTTATTTTCTTTTCCCCAGGCTTTTCCGGTCTAATATGGTATGGTGCCTTTGTAGGCGGTTTGTTGGCCTTTTTGTTCTATATATGGAAAAAAGGGCTGGATTTCTGGGAAATGGCAGACTTTTTTGCTCCTTATTTAGCCTTGGGCTATGCCCTGGTAAGGATCGGGTGTTTTCTCAACGGCTGTTGCTATGGACTACCTACCGGCAGCGAATTTGGAGTGGTATTTCCACAGGTAGACCAAGAGCTGCGTCATCCTACTCAATTATATAGTTCATTGCTTAATTTTATCCTGGCCATCTTTTTGTTATGGTTATCTGAGCGCCGTGTATTTAAAGGACAGGTGTTTATCGTCTATCTCATCGGCTATTGTATTTATCGCTTTATTATAGAATACTTCCGTTTCAGTCTGATCCATTGGGGGCCTTTTACATTGGGTCAGGTATCTACTCTGATTGTATTGCTGATCGCCCTGGCTTTATATGTTGGGATGCGTATTATGAATAATAATAACATTTATATCAAGAGGAGCAGACATAGATTAAATGACAGATGATATTATGGTGAGCAAGCGGCAGGCTTTAAGAGAGGAAATGAAACGGCGTCGTAGCCAGATGACTCCGGAGCAGATCAGGGCTGCCAGTGAGAGGATTGGGCTTCGGATAATGGAGCTGGAACCGGTGAAGAGGGCTCGCACCCTGATGGGTTATAGCAGCATCGATCAGGAGGTTGATGTATGGTCCCTCCTGGATAGCTGCCAAAAAGCCGGTAAAAAGATTCTGCTCCCCCGGGTGAGGAGGGACAAAAAGCTGGAAGCAGCAGAGTATATTGGCCGCGAAGACCTTAAACCTGGTGCTTACGGTATATTGGAACCAACTGGGGCAGTATTCCCGGAGCAGGAGATTGATGTGGTTATAGTGCCCGGATTGGTTTATGATGCTAAGGGTTACCGTTTAGGTTATGGGGCTGGTTATTATGATGAATTCCTGCCCCGCCTGAGGAAAGATGCATTTGCCTGCGGGGTGGCTTTTGAGTTTCAGGTGATAGATAATACATATCCCCACCAAGCCGACGTGCCGGTGCATTGGATAGTTACCGAACATTCGGAAGTAGTCATAAACTGGGACTTTTTTTGATTGTGGTTTTAAGTCTAAACCCAGCAGTGGCCCACCCAGTTTATATATAAATGAAGAGAGGTAAATAATATGGACAGATATCGTGTTATTCTCTGCAGTGACTCACCACTGTATAATCAGACCTTATCTGTTGCATTTGAAGATGATAATAGCTTCCAGGTCCTGGATAAGCTGTTACCCGAGCACTTGATTGAGCAGGCTGGGATTATTCAGCCGGATCTGGTGGTGTGGAAGGTCAGTGGAACGGATTTTCTGGTCTTATTAAAGGAATTAATTAACACCTGCCCGGTTCTGCAAATACTTATTATTGTGGAAAACCCTGGGGATTACGATATCCTGGCCATAATCAATAGTGGAGTGCGAGGATTATTGCCTATGCGTTTGCTTCCCCGGCAGATAGTTAAAGCAGCGGAGCTTATTGTTGGAGCTGGAATCATGTGCTTGCCCAGGCCGGGTCCTGAAAATCTTAAGTCCCCACAGCAAGGAAGCGAATTCTTAGGTGCTTCTCTTTTGACTCATCGAGAAAGAGAAGTGATTCAGCATTTATCTCA
>JAAYNQ010000142.1 GCA_012520725.1 Syntrophomonadaceae bacterium
AAATAGACATCGTCCTCTTCATCCAGGTCTTTTTCCAGCAAAACTGCCAGCATAATAATCACCATTGCATAGGAGTTTAACTCATCGTTAGTTATTCGGTCCTGACTGGTTTTGGTTTTCGGCACCATCTGATACAGGATTTCTGAAAATTTAACCACTTGCTGACTTTTAACCTGATTATATATAGGTTTCCAGCCCTTCTTGGAGTTTTAGGGCATTGCGTCAACTTAACATAAATTGACCTATTGGATTAGCCCATACGAAATGACGTCAAGATAATTTCTTGTCAAGCAAAAAACTTGTTGAGTATTCTGTCCTATTTGAGTAACCAGTCAGGTTAGCGAGAGCCACTGTGCTTATGCCAGAGTATCCACTGAGGATTTACCAGCAAGGCGATTGCTGGAAAACCAGATTACCTACTATGAGAAGCTAATAAAGTCTATCCGGATTACGAGTTTGTAGAAGTTTTTACTGACCAGGGGATAATCGGAACCACAGATAACCGGCCAGAATTTCAAAGAATGCTGGAATTTGCCAGAGAGGGAAAGGTCGACCTGATAATAACGAAATCTAGAAAAATACAGCGTCTGGAATGACACAAGCGGCAGCCGGGTATATGGAGAAGGATTAGAATATGACTTCTACTACACCGGTTTAATCCAACAGAGAAAAACCGGAACATACCCCGTTGATTTCGAGTATGACGTTTCCGGAAATATGACCAAAATCACTGATCCCTTTAACTTAGACGTAGACTATACTTACGACAGCCTGAACCGGTTAGATAACATCACAGTAGAGGGAAAACTCTTCGATTACGAATTCTATCCCGACGGCATGCTGAAAGCCGTTAATTACCCGATTACACCGGGAGGCCAGACCATCCGGAGCGAATATACCTATGATAACATAAACCGGTTAGAGACAGTAATCAACCAAGTAGGCAGCCAGATTATTTCCCAGTACAGCTACGGTTATGACAGCAACGGAAATATCACATCCGTCACTGAAAACAGCAGCACTACAGAGTATCAATATGACGATGTCAACCGGTTGGAAGGAACGACAAGGCCCAATGGAGAAGAAATAACATATCATTATGATACCCGGGGTAACCGGACAAATCATATAGTAAACACAACAATCCCATACAACACTATTGCCGACACCTATGGCTACAACAACTGGGATGAATTATCACAATTCGCCACAGGCGAGACAACCTATCAATACCAATATGATCCGGAAGGATTAAGGACCAAGAAAGAAAGTACCAGCGGTACAGTCAGGTACCACTTGGACAACAACGGCAGAGTCATTGCCGAGTCTGATGCCAGCGATCTGGTAACAGCTCAAAACATCTGGGGACACAAAGCCTTGGCCCGGAAAGTAAACGGAGCATATTACTACTACCTGTACAACGGGCATGGTGATGTGGTCCAGGTACTGGATGTAAACGGGATTGTTGTCAACAGCTATTCTTATGATGAATGGGGTAATATTACCAGCAAGACTGAAACCATCGAAAACCCCATCCGTTATGCCGGAGAATACTATGATGAAGAGAGCGGGCTTTATTATCTAAGAGCCAGGTATTATGACCCGACCACAGGGAGGTTCATATCGGAGGATAGTAATGAAGGTAGTATTACAAACCCGCTGAGTTTGAATCTGTATACCTATTGCATAAATAATCCATTAATCTATATTGATCCAACAGGTAATGAATGCTGGTTGATTACTGAAATCGGGCAAATACCCGGAACTGTTACAGAGTGTGTTCATGATACTTACACAAATACAGTTCCCCAAACAGTTAGATATCTAAAGTCGGACGAAGCAAAAGAAGCATACAAAAATACTCTGATAGCAATACCCGCTGCCAATTTAGGGGTTGCATTAGAAGGCGCAGGCCCTGTAATGGTTAGCAGGTATGGTAAGATAATAAAATTTGGTTCTAAGGGCGCAGGGAAGGCTACAAGAGATACATTATTAGAATCAGCTACAAATCAAAAGTTAAAGAATGCAATTGACCAAATTTATAGACGCAAAAACAGGGGATGGAGGACTTGCTGATGCAATCAGACATGATATTAAGTACGGGTGAATTAGTTGGAGGGAAAACCCAGATAATTAAAGGAACCGAACGTGTAAAAAACCTTGAAAACATTATTAAATCTCAAAATTTAAATCCTTCTGATATGCAGATTGCACAAAAACTTCTCAATGATTTAAAAAATGCGTTGGGGGGGAAATGATTATGACAAACAAAGAATTAAATCAATTTCTGATTGCATCATTTCCCGAACTAAAACACGCGTACAATGAAGAAGTTAGTTGGCAAGAAGGTGATGATACGGGATCACATGTTGTTTTCGGTGATGTATTTACTCCTTACTTGGAAAAGCTTATTGAAACTAAAAATGAAGAAAAGTTAAAAATTGCATTTAATTTTATTGAAGAGGTATTAGCAAATAACAGTAAATATTGTGATGAGGTTATAGCATTCAGTGTTTTAGAAAAACTATTTGATAATATTGAATACATTAGCCATACACAGAAATTTATGAAAAAGAAAACTCTGCAAATATGTAGGGAACTAAAGAATTCATTAGGCTTATAAGCGGATATGAAAGCCTGTGATTGGTCTAGGCTATATGGCTATATTTATAGACGCCTTGAAAAGCTTGAAATGTAGCCTCTTCACGGTAATCACAGCTATCTAAAAGGTGTACTTTGTTTAATTTATAGCTACCTAAAAAAAGAAATATTTGCCACATAAAAATCTTTCAAAAAGTATCAAATCAGTAAAGATCGCATTTAATACCATTAACTACGTAATGTTTGGATTGTTTATTGTTTCATTGTGTATTGCAGTCCTTTCATTTATTGGAGTGTTAATCTCTAATGTCTCAGTAACCACATCATATATTCTCATATTAGTAGTTCCTATGTGGTTATCGGTAAGAGATTCCATTAACAATTTTCTTAAAAGGATTGAAGCTGAATAACAGATAGTGGTAGAAAGAACCGGTGTGAAAGTCAGAAACAGAAAAAGGATACAAGGTGATAGTGAGGTGGGAAAAAATGGCCTACATAAGGGGCGAAGACCACAAACAGATCACCACTTTTTTCTAAGAAACACAAAGGGACGTGAGCGACTGAGCAAGGTCGTGATATATACGGGTGGCAATTCCGTTGAAGAAGCCCTAGCAAGCCGCCTAGTAGCCAGTCATGGAGCAGGCCTGGTAACCGGAAGGACTGCGAACCAAGAAAGAAGGACCAACCGGGACGGTAAGGTACCACTGTGATAACAGTGGAAGAGTCATAGCAGAAGCAGATGCCAATAACGTTGTAACCGCCCAGATTATATGGGGTGCAGACAAACCGTTTTATTACAAAGGATCGGCTAGAAGGGAATCTACCAATCCGCTTAGTATAAATCTTTATGCTTATTGTATTAATAACCCGCTAAAATTTGTAGATCCAAGTGGCAGTACAGGGAAGTTTGTTAGTACAGGGCAAACGTTATTAGAAAAGCTTAATAGCGGGAGTAAGAGGTTGCAAATTGGGGAACATCGGTAGGGCAGTCGATAAATAATTGGGTTGAACCGAATATATCAGTGCCATTAAACCAAATTGCTTCTGGTGACTTAACTCCGGTTCAGAATGCGCTCCAGTTCTTTGATGATGCAGGGACTACTATGATGACGTATTTAAAAAAGGGAATCAATATATTTACTCCTGATGTTGACTCCCATAGTGGAAGAGTATGGAAGATGGCTGATTCTGTTGAAAATTTTAGCGTTAAAAAGACTAGAACCGGCACTTATGATGCAAACTTAAATAGAATTGGAGATTAACGTATGAAATGTTGGAGAATAACAAAATATAATCCAAAATTTAGGAATGAATTAGGACATTATCAAAAAAAAGAATGGACATCGGTTTCCGATATAGGAAAAATATTTGAGGGTAAACAACTCACAGTTGAGGAGTATCTAAATACTGAAAACTTGTACATTAATTCAATAGATTATTTTATTACAGCATTAAAATTATCAGGTTTGAAGGTTGAAGAACTGGAGAAAAACAAAGCAGAAATTGCATTAAAACAACCTGATAATCTTGATTTATACAAAATGACTATGTTATTTAATTCGGTAAAAAATAATCAATTTCTAAATATTCAGGAAGTTAGATATATTTCTAGGCTGATATTAAGAGAGCAATTATGGTGCAAACTTACATACGGCTCAACTTTCTTTGTCCATTTTGGTTATGACTATTACATGTATATAGGTTGCCACAGAGAATATAAAGAAATATTTAATAAAATTGTAAAAAGTGGATTATTTGTTGAGCAATTTGAATCACCTTACATTTAAAACACTGTCATGGGGACGTTAACCAATGTCAGACCTCCGCACCCGGTTCCGGAGGCATCTACATCTATCCCGGCTGTTCTAAGCTTACGGACGGGAGGTTTTGAAGCACCAAAAACTGACCAACAGACATTATGAAAAGTATCAGCTAGATTAAGATACTGATTCAGAAAGAGAAAACAAATGGCCGAATTCTTTGTATTACAATGGATTCGGCATTCGCCTGTTATTTATAACCGGGAAGGAAACCAGATAACAAAGCAAGAAACATTTAAATATAATAGTGGACTCATAGCCCGATAAGAGCTACACCTATCAGTACAACGGATTCAATCAACTTGAACGGGTTATAGACCCCAATCAGATTATCGAGTACAGCTACAACGGCCAGGGTCTAAGGACCAGGAAAGATTTCACAGATAACGCCATACAATACTACTATGACCGGCAAAACATAATCCTGGAAACCGATCAGGACAACAGAATAACCGCAAAAAATATCCGAGGCAATAAACTAATATATCGGGAAACCGACTCAACTTATTATTACCTTCATAACGCCCACGGTGATGTGACAGCATTAACTGATAGCTTTGGAAACATAATAAAGGATTATGATTACAACCCCTACGGAGTCGAAGAACCAGATCCGGTGAACAAATTCGGTAAGTACGCTACTATTTCATTATGGCAGCAGGAGATAGAGACAATCGACAACCCCTTCCGTTACTGCGGGGAGTATTACGACGAAGAGACCGGCAGTATTTATTTGAGAGCCAGATCTTACGACCCGGCACTAGGCAGGTTCACGCAGGAGGACAGCTATAATGGGAATATTGCTGATCCGCAGAGTTTGAATGTTTATACTTATTGTTACAACAATCCGATAAGATTCTTTGACCCTACAGGAAATGTGGTGACGGATTGGGATAAAGAACATCTAACCCCGGAAGACCAAAAGAAGATCGAACAATATACCAGAGAATATATAGCAGGTAATTATAACGCTCATTATAAAGCGGAAGAGATAAGAAACAAATATAGAAAAAAAGGAGAACGTGGGACTGGGACGGTAATACCACTAGTACCCAAATAGGGTTTGCAGATAAAATATATAACTCAGATACTTATCAATGGTTTGAAGATGTGAATCCTGTTGCAAAAACGGGTCTTACTGTTGTGGGTGGCCATACGGCAGCTCTAGTTGTGAGTGCAGCAATTGTCATGGTGTGGAAGCCGCACCAGTTGTCGTTGAAGCTGCAAAGCCTTTAGTAAAAGCTTGTACAAAAATGGTTCAAGAAGCGGGATATCGATACGGAGATAAGATAATAGCAGCACAGAATATTATAGGAGAATTGTCTAACAATCCTGGTTATCGCTCACCACTAGTTAAAGCATATCAAATTATTACAAAAATACCCGTGGTGCAAAATGTAGTTG
>JAAYNQ010000143.1 GCA_012520725.1 Syntrophomonadaceae bacterium
TGTAGTAACGGGTGCCATTTACCAGCACTTTTATTTCTTCCGGCTGGGTGGATACGCCGCCGCTCGACCCGCTTAAAGCCAGTACATTCAAATCTCCTGAATGTCCCCTTAGAGTTACCCAGGATAGGTATCCATAACCCAGGCTGGCCTGTACCTCATAGGCGTCAGTTTGAGCAATAGTGCTGACCTGGCCGGTATTGATATCCATCAAACGGAGGTCGGGGTTGCCCTGGCTGATTTCCGACCAGGCTACATAATTATCCCAGATAGCGGGCTGAACCTGGTTGACACCGCTGTCAGTCAAAGGCATAATCTGTTTGTTCCCCATATCGTACATCCAGATATCATAAACACTATTACCGCCGCTGCTGCTTCCCCACAGCTCTTCAAAATACTGGTTAGCGGATGGTACGGCTCCAGTTCCTGAGCCCTCTCGCAATTCGGCCCATACCAGTTTGTCCTTATAAATTGCCAGAGACATTTTATCATTGATGGTATCTCGAACTAAAGTGCTTTCAGCATTATTAAGGTTATAGACCGCAATTACTTCATAACCATTTTTGCTGTCAATCCAAGTTATATATTGACCGGAAACATCGGGACACTTTTGGTCTACCAGATTATTGTTGGTGATATTTTTTTCCTCCTCGGTGGCCAGGTTATAATAAATAATATTGGCCTTACCTCCGCCATAATCTTCCCATACCACATGACTGCCGCTGATTTTGACATTTTTCTTGTTGGTAAAGGTCTTATCCAGTCTTACGCTTTGCTGGGAATCCAAATTATAGCTATATATTTCAGAATAGGAACCCAGGTTTTTTATGTATACCAAAACCTTGCCTTCTACATCAAAGGACTGTATATTGGTTTTGGCAATACCTAAATCATTAAAGCTATTATCCCCTCGATTCCAAACCTTAAAAAAACGCTCCTGTCCTTGTTGTTCCAGGCTAATCCCGCCCCACTGGGTTAAGACCATCCTAAAAGGATTGGCATCTTTCTCCAATACCTCAGCATTAACTGGAAAGGCAATGCTTAGTATCATTATCATTACTAGTACAGCTATTACCTTACTAATTGGTTTCATTGGTAAAATTACCTCCTTCTTGATATTTTTTGCTAGTTACATTTTAATCCCTTTTACCGCTAAAATCCATAAGAAGTAACTGCCAAGATATATTAATGGGCATTTTAGGCCATTAAATGAGTCTTTTAAATATCTGGGATTCCCCGCAAATGTTTGTTTTCCACTTCAATCTTTTCAGCCCTGACCCTAAGATTCAGATATAATGTATGAATAAAGACTATTGTGAGGAGGAAACTATCTTGCGTTCTTATCCAAAAAAAATTGCTGTTTCTTTGCTTTCTGTATTTTTCTTTTTCACCCTGCTGCTGGCACCGGCTCAGGCAGCAATACTGGATGATGCCCGAGCCATTATTGAGGCCACTTACGTGGATCCGGTTGATGAAAGGGTTCTCCAGGCAGAGAGTGTAGAAAAGCTCTTGGAAAAACTGAATGACCCCCATAGTGTTTTTTTTACCCCGGAAGAATATCAGGCCTTTGTGGATTCCATAGGTGACAGCACTTTTTCCGGCATTGGGGTGCAAATCGAATCCGTAGCAGAGGGTATATTAGTTACTGGGGTCTTATCTGGCTCCTCCGCTGAAGCAGCCAATATTAAGGCAGGAGATATTATTCTCTCCGTAGATGGCAAATCCCTCCAAGGATTGACAACCGAGCAGGCAGTTCCCCTAATCAGGGGTCCGGAAAGTTCCAGTATAAAAATGGCTTTAAAAAGAGGAAACAGCTCTTTTTCCTTGTCCATATTGCGCCAAACAGTAGTAGTACCTTCTGTTCAAACCGAATTCTTGGCTGGAAATATTGGCTACATTGATATTGATTCATTTGGATTGGAAACCATAAGTGAATTTCGCCAGGGCGTAGATGAGTTGCGCTTGAAAGGGGCAGAGAGCTTTATTATCGACCTGCGCAGCAACAGCGGGGGCTATCTTTTGACTGCTTTGGATATTGCCGGTTACTTCATAGGCAGCGATCCGGCCCTTAAAACCCAGTTCAGGAATAAAGCTGATATTATGTATGCTTCGGAGCAGCGCCGTGCCATGAATGAACCCACTATCTTTTTAGTCAATGAGTTCAGTGCCAGTGCTTCTGAGATACTGGCTGCAGCAGTACAGGATCATGATAAGGCCTTGGTCATAGGCCAAACTACTTATGGCAAAGGTAGTATGCAAAGAGTATTCCGGCTGGGATCCGGGGAAGGCTTTTTAAAACTCACCACTGCCCGTTTCTTTTCCCCGGATGGCAATTCCATTGAAGGGGAAGGTGTTAGTCCTGACCTTACTATCACAGAAAACGACCCCATTAAAACTGCTCAACTGCTGTTGAGCGGTAGTGGGACATCCCATAATATAACCTTTAGAATAGGAAGATTAAACTATTCTGTCGATACCCGGATCGCCGCCACCCCTGACTACTGGTCGGCCTATCAGGAATTAATTAATCAACTGCCTGATTATACTCTATATCGTTTATCAGAAGAATCAGAATGGCAGGTAACCGATCCACAGCAATTGCAGGAGAGCTACCTTTTCTATTTTCCAGCTTATCAGAAGTTAAATCATTTGGAATCGATCCCGGAAGATAAGGAATTTTGTATAAGCTTCTCCCAAGCTCTGGAAAATGAATCTTTCAATAAGGACACTTTGCAGCTGATTGAGGCTAGCAGTGGTGAACGGATAGCTTTAGACTTCTTGTTCCTAGGCTCCAGGCAAGTGGTAGTTACACCAAAAAGCAAGCTGGAGGAAGGCAAAAGCTACTGGCTGCTTATACACCCCGAAGTAGAGCTTTCTGGTCAAGGAAAACTTGGTATCGGCAGGGTTACTACTATAAAGGTGGGAACTAAAGAGAGTTTGGAAACCATAAAAGTACTATAAGCTATACCTTATCATTTGGCTTCTACACAGTTCATGATGTTATGATACATAAATACCAACAGGGCTGTCCTGAATCCGGGTACGCCCTCGTTTTCCCTTCTTATTAAGCGCTTATTATTAGCCTGCATTCCCGGATACCTAAAGGGGGATGAATAAAAGGCCGGTGAAATCAAGGCATTTGCTGATTTCACCCTGAAATTACCTGCGTCATGAGAATTCGCATAACGAACAGACTCTCAGTATTTGGGCTTAGAAAGCACATCGTTGCGTACTGCCCCGGGATCCAGGTATTAAGGGAAAACTGACTGACAGCTACAGCAGCAGTTGTTCTGGCCTTGGGCTTGGCATTATTACCCTGCTTGGAGAACTTTAGATCCTAGGCTGTTCCTAAACAGATGCACAATCGAGTAGGGAGGAATTTCTCCTCCCTCTCACACCACCTAGCATGCGGATCCGCACTAGGCGGTTCAATTCAAATAATAATCCACACAACTAACGAGTCCTCGCCTTGCGAGGATTTCTTTTGTGATTTTTCAGAGTCCTGTGGTTTTGGCAACCGCTTGGTAGTGGTCACCAAACCCAGCAACTGTTTCGCATCCACTCGGGTGCTCCCAGTTTCCTAAGTCCCCAGTGTCTCTTTTGGCTGGTCTTCCATTGCTTCCAGATAACTATTCTCATTCTCGTTCTTAATCGTCCATCGATTCTGGTGAGATGTGTTTTCATCTTTCCGATTCGGAAATAGTTTATCCAGCCTCTGATGACCCAGTTCAGCCTTTGAATCCTTTCACTCATGCTGATTGACCAAGAGCGTTTGCTTTGCTTTTTCAGTTTCCGTTCAAAGTTCATTACGGAATCTTGATGTGGTCTTGCTTCCCATTTATCACCCATCTTCACGAAGCCAAAACCTAGGTATTTTAGACGGCTTGGTTTCGTTACCTTCGTCTTTGTCATGTTTACTTTTAGACCGAGCTTTCTTTCTATCCATTTCACTATGGAGTTCATCACTCGATTGGCTGCTGCACTGCTTCCTACTGCGATTATGCAGTCATCCGCATATCTGACAAAATTTAGCCCTCTTGCTTCGAGTTCTCTATCCAGCTCATTTAACATGATGTTACTGAGGATTGGTGATAGGTTTCCTCCCTGTGGTGTTCCCACGTTGGTGGCTTCGTATTTCCCCTTTACCATTACTCCCGCTTTTAGGTATTTACTTATCAGCGATTCTGTATCGGGGTCTTTTACGATTTTACCAACTAGGGTCATCAGCTTGTCTTGGGGCACATTATCAAAGAACTTCTCTAGGTCAATGTCTACTATGTAGGTGTATCCATCGTTGAGATATTCAAGCAGTTTGATAACTGCCTGCTGTGCTCTCCTGCCAGGTCTAAATCCATAACTGTAGTCACTGAAATGTGGTTCTACAATGGGGGTTATCACCTGCACGATTGCCTGTTCTATGATTCTGTCTACCACACTTGGTATCCCTAGCTTCCGTACTCCCCCAGCCGGTTTAGGTGTTTCTACCCTAAGCACTGGTTGGGGTCTGTATTTTCGCTTTTGGATACGCTCTTTGATACTCGCCCAATTTTCTTTGAGGTACTCATGGACTTCGTCTACGGAGATTCCGTCTACCCCACTTGCACCTTTGTTTGCTCTTACCTTTTTGTAGGCTAGGGTCATGTTCTCTCGGCTGAGTATCTCTTCCATTAGTTGGCTCATACTTGTCTCCCTTTCTCCTTTGCTCTCATGCACAGTAGCCCTAACTCCTATGAATCTTTCGCTCGGTTACGTCTTCGCTACTCTGATTCTCGTCAAGCCTATGCACTCACATTCCAAAGTCCAGTTGACCTTGAATTGTTCGACCCTTCCTGACTTCTCACAGTTCGTTGTTACTACGGATTTTCTTCCGTCTGTGAGACCTCACGGGATAAGTCGCCAATCTTTCCTCGTCTACCTGCCTAATCTACCTGCATGGGTTACGGTTGCCTTTGGGACTTCACCGCTTCTTGCCAGCTTATCCGCCATGCAAGCCTTGGTATTAGGTTTCTGTTCGTCAGGCTACGATTTCGCTATTGCTTCTTCTCTCCCACACCTCACGATGTGAAAATTGCAAGTCGCTCTGGGGTTCGTCGGCAACTACGCCCCTTGTGGACTTTCACCATAGATTGACGGCATGCCCGTCATACGAGAAAGCACCTCATGGGTATTTCTACCCATGAGGTGCTTTTCATTCGCAAACCATTAACGGTTAATGTACATTGTTACACTATCGGTTCATATAGCAACTTTCCCATTCCTTAGAATGTGTGGGTTCCGCTATTTGATCCTGCAATAGTGTTGCCGGCCAGGTCTTTAACTCCGGTTACAGTTATGGTAAGGGTTTTCCCAACAGCTGTATCGAGAGCTGCCGAGAAAGTCAGGGTTACAGTTTTTTCATCTGCACCCAGGGTAGCGGTTGCAACGGTCTGTGCAGCGTCTACTGCTGTTCCGCTTATAACATAGTTGTCCTCATCTTCAGCTGTAGCTTTAGTAACTTTTTCACTAAACACTACTGTGGTAGCTGTTACCGAAGCAACTTTAGGAGCAACTCTATCATCCAGATCGATGGCAGAAGCTACTACATTAGCATAGTCATCGGCATTTTTATTTACTATAACTACGATGTTGGCAATTCCATTATCTGCGGTTTTCTCTTCTTCCAGGACTAAGACCATATCGCCTTCTTCTATGTCGGCAAATTCAGCAACTACTACCCCGTCTTTATCAACTTCGTAGACTGAAGTGCCTGATGCAACCTTGTAGGTCTTGGCATTGGGAGAAGCCTTATAATCGGCTAACGCGCCAACCACTACTGATGTTGAATTCTTCAGGATTCCGTCATAGGGCACAGTACCTACAACATAATCGTATTTACCTGCAGCAGCGGTCGCAGCAGTGGTGATAGATGAAATTTCATTGCTGCTGTTGGCTTTAAAGTGATAAATTGCACCCTCATACAAAGAAGAGCCCTTGCCTTCATAGGTCTTGAGTTTACCGTCAACATACAATTCAAGCATGTCACCGTCAGAGGTCTTGTAGGCCTCTACAAATACCCCGGCAGTGTCGGAGCTGGAAATGCCGCCAGGAGTTCTTACTACCAGATACTTTACTTCATCGTCTTTATAGTAGATATCGGCAGCAGCAATTGTATTGGCATCTTCCACGTCTTTCCAGGTGGCCAGATCGCAATCCCTGTCACCCAAAGTATCAAAATCGAAAACTACTGTGCTGTCTATGATATATTTCCAAGATCCGCCTGCATCCTTGATGCGGTCATAATCCTTTTCCGGATCGCCCAGACCGGTAAGACTATAATCTGCGGAAGCTACCTTAGTAGCCTTCTTAACCGGATCAATATCATCAATTTCTCCGGCACTATTCAGGCTGATTTGAATCAGATCGCCGGATTTAACAGTTGCTCCGCGCTTAGTTGCTGCATCACCAAGATACTTTTCAATATCTCCACCGATTGCCTCGTTGTCATCATAGTAATCATCTTCGAGGTCATAGGTGATTTTTTCACCAGCGCTGGTATACAGTTTAACCCAGGATACATTTGCACCCTTGGTTGTATCACGGCCGGCATCTAAGATTGCACCCACAATACCACCGATAGCATCGGAAGTATCTCCGGTAATAAAGGCTATTTCCCCATTGCCGTCCATGTAGGCTATAATATTTTCACCCAGGAATTCATCCACATCAGCTCTAACAACTTCATCTCCACTCTTGTCTTCGGCATAGAATCCCTTGTTGGAGACAGTGTTGGCCATTTTATACTTGGTTCCGTCGATGTAGATATTATCGCCGCTGACTCTGGTGGCTTCACCTTCTATTATATTGGCAATGGCAATGATATAATGATCAAATCCACGTACGTTTGGTATATAGTAGAACACATCGTTTTCCTGAAGATCGGCCAATTCTACAATTGCGCCGTTTCTGAGCACGATAACCTTGTCATCTTCTTCATCAATATCAGAAAATCTCTTGCCATTCTTGCTCTTGATAGAGTCTTTACCAACTTCATCCACTACATAAGCTCCATCATATCCAGTATAGTTGATAAATACCACGTCATTATCTTCGTTAAAGAACAAGGTTACTTTTTTGCCATCTAAGCCATTTACATAAGTAGCATCCGCAGCATCAGAGAATGTGCGAAGGGTAGAGACCTTCCCTTGGCTGGTATAGAAAGGATCGGCTAAATCGTACTTTTTCTCATCGATTTCTATGTTCCAAACACCTGTTGTCTTAACTGAATCCACTTTGCCAAAGACTTTGGCATCAATGTCGGGAACTTTGGAAATATAAATAACTTCGTTGTCGTCATTTACCAGGTAGTCTGCAATAGCTCCTTCCAGTCCGAAGACATTGGCGGCTCCGTTAACAACTACATTTTCTGCAATAGTCAGTCTCTTCTGGCCTATTACTTTATCACTGCTATCCTTTGACCAGTCGTAATAACTTAAAGCATATTTGCCATTATTGTTAACTTCTATTCCCACTACCAGTATATCTTTGTTCTTTAAGGCGTCTTTGAAATTCTTTTCCAGCAGTGTATAGGTAGCACCATTCTTGGTGTCCTCTTTGAAGAGGTTGTTGGATGCTTCATATATCACCGCATTTTGATCCAGGGTCTCGCTGGCCAGAATGGCTACGGTTCCTCTGGTTGCTGCGCCATTGGCCATAAAGGTAACATCATCCAGAATGCCCAGGTTGGCAGCTTTGGCAATATAGTTGGCAGGCCATACACCCGGCAGATTGTCGTTGTACCCTACCAGTCTCAAAAGAACAGTAATTACCTCGGCCTGGGTAATCTGGGCCTGAGGTTTATAGGTTCCATCCGGATAACCTTTTACAAAACCCTGGGCAGCGGCTACGTTGATCCAGCCATTGGCCCAGAAGTCTGCCTTCACATCTTTAAAGGAAGAGGGGGTTCCCTGCATTCCAGTGGCAACTGCCTGCAATCCTGCTGAATAAACAGCGATTTTGGCAAATTCAGCCCTGGTTATGGTCTTTTCCGGGCCGAAGGTTCCATCGGGATAACCGTCAATAATTCCCAGTGAAGTCAGCTTATAGATGGCATTTGCTTCCACGTCGGTTCCGGTAACATCACTGAATGAAGCGGCGCCTGCGCTGCCTACCACCGAAAACATAAAAGCTGCCAAAACCAGGAATACTATGAGTTTATTATGTTTCTTTAGCATTCATTTTCCTCCTTGTATTCTGTAAAGTATAAAATCTTAGGTGGTCACATTGAAGATGTCAATGTACATAGGTGTTGGTCTCCCTTTTTTACTTTGGGAATGACCTTTATAAGCAGGTATTCTAAGCTGATAATGTGGCTACCTCCCCCTTTCGCTGGCGATCTTTATAATTATTAATTTTTTAACTACACTACTTAAGACGTATTATCTTATGATTTTGTTCCAGCTTTATATTAGTTTTCTATTTTTTTCTCATCCTGCTCCTTTTCTGCTAGGTTCGCATGATTCTGGTTTTTTGTAAAGGGGGGAGGCAATGGTGTTAAGTTTTTCCTCCCACGCGGGCGAGCGCAGCTAGCCCCTACGGACCTCCGGCGTTATGTTGTGCATAGCCGGGGCGGGCGGGCGAAGGCTGCCCCTACAGGATTTCGACGGGGTTTTGGGGCATTCGCGGGCGGGCGGCCGAAGGCTGCCCCTACAGGGTTTCGACGGGATTTTGGGGCTTTCCGTCAGTGGGCGAGCGTAGCTTGCCCCTACGGACCTCGGGCGGGTGTGGGGGCCCAGCGTTATATTGTGGGTCGCAGTTAATATGTAAAAGTCTCTTTTAATAAGGCATAAATGTTATAATTACTAAAATGGAGCTTGGTTAATTAAACCCTATTCCTATAATAGTTTAA
>JAAYNQ010000144.1 GCA_012520725.1 Syntrophomonadaceae bacterium
CGCCTTTCCACATAAACTGCCGATGACCGAATACTGTGTGACTTAAAAGAGGTCTTACAAATTGGACAAGTGTAATTTCGCAAGAATAAAGGGTTTTTACTCATTTTATCCTCTCCAATAAACTAAGATTAAGTAAAGAAAGAATGTAAATAAAACCGTATACTAATTATATACAGTTCTAATTATAGATCATTTTGACATACTTAAGTACTATATAATTATATTATTTGGGACTGGGAGGTGGAATATGAAGGTCGAAAAATTTATGACCGCTGATCCGCTGGTACTGGATACAGATAACAGTCTCTGGGAGACAGCCAGGTTGTTCACGAAAAACAAGATAGATGGGGCGCCGGTAGTGAAAAATGGCCAAATGGTTGGATTGTTAACCAAAACCCATCTTGTCCGGGCTATAGTTGATCGAATCGATATGGAATGTCCTATTAAAGATTATATGACCAAACAGGTTAAGTATCTGCATCCTGAACAAGACATTCGGGATGTCGATATTTTCTACACTGGTCGTTATCCTGTGGTGAAAAATAATCAGGTAATCGGATTCCTTACCAAGTCGGATATAATGGTGGCCTTAAAGAGTATCATCGACGAATTAGCTGGACAGATGGAAACAGTAATTAACTCCGCCTACAATCCTATTGTAGCCATCGATTGTCAGGGTATCATTCGAATATGGAATCGTGCGGCAGAGCGATATACCGGTCTACCACGCAGCGATGTCCTGGGGTCATTTATTAATGATGCTATTCCCGAGAGTCACCTATTTGACATAATCAGGAGTAAAAAATGTGAGTATGGAATTAAGATTCGGGTTGGTGATACTTCCTTTATAACTAATCGTGCTCCCATCATTAATAATGGTGAAGTCACCGGTGCCGTAGCCGTGTTATATGACACTTCGGAGCTGGAGAAAGTTACCCGGGAATTAGCTTATGTAAAGTCGTTGAATGCAGAACTGGACGCTATCATTGATTCCAGTTACGATGGGTTGTATATTACCGATGGGGAAGGACTAACACTGCGCATAAACCAGGCCATTAAACGTATGACAGGTTTAGGAGAGGAAGAGCTGGTCAATAAAACTATGTATGAGTTGGTAGATCAGGGCATCTTATCTCGATCTGCTTCCATACTGGTATTAGAGCAACGAAAATCAATTACTATAACCTTATCAACAGTGACCGGCACAAATTTATTGGTGTCGGCCACTCCTGTATTTGATGAGGACGGCAATATTTTTCGGATTGTCACCAGTGTTCGTGATGTTAGTGAATTGAATATGCTTAAGCAACGGGTCGAGCAATTAGAAGGACTGAATGCTCATTTCGAGTTTCAAATGAAGCAAATGCAGGTCCAGTTGTCCGGAGAAATGGTGTTCAAAAACCCCGAGATGGAAAACCTGATCTACCAATCTATGAAAATTGCCGAAGTTGATTCTACGGTATTGATATCGGGTGAATCGGGTGTGGGCAAGGAGCGCATAGCTGAAATTATTCAATGCCATAGTACCCGAAAAACTGGGCCGTTTATAAAGGTTAACTGTACCGCAATTCCTGAAAATTTAATTGAGTCTGAGTTATTTGGCTATGAAGGGGGATCCTTTACCGGAGCCAGAAAAGAGGGAAAGCCGGGACTATTTGAGTTAGCTCATGAGGGAACCCTACTTCTGGATGAAATAGGTGATATTCCCTTACATTTGCAGGTTAAACTATTACGAGCCATCCAAGAGAGAGAAATATTTCGAGTGGGGGGTACTAAACCGATACATATCGATGTCCGGATTATTGCGATTACCAATAAGAGTTTGGAACAGATGGTGAAACAGGGAGATTTTCGTGAGGATCTATACTATCGTCTAAATGTTATTCCGATTCATGTTCCCAGCTTGCGTGATCGTTTGGAGGACATACCCCTTTTGGTACGCCATTTTTTGATCCACTTCAACCAACGTTACAATTACAGAAAAGAAATTGAACCTGAAGTCTATGAAGTATTAATGCAGTATAACTGGCCGGGAAACATTAGAGAGCTGGAAAATCTGATAGAGAGATTGGTGGTTACTTCAAGTGCTGAAAAAATTGGCTTAAATCAATTGCCTTCTTATCTATTTAACACTAAAGATACATTTAATGATAATGATGGGCCTGTTACCGTAAACAGAATCATACCGCTGAAAAACGCGGTGGAATACGTGGAAAAAACAATGCTGGAAAAGACTTTTATGATCACCGACTCGTATTATAAGGCCGCCCAGATATTAGGGGTAGATGCCTCTACTGTATCTCGTAAAGCTCGAAAATATCAGGTCTTCCCTAAAGGATAGTATAACCTAACTTACTTAATAAAGCGGGTGCCAACGGTAGCACCCACCAGAGATCAAGTCTTGGGCTTCAAAGAGGGGGAATAGTGATAATTCGGATCTAAGCGTCTTGTTTATTGGTACGTACCCAAATTCTCATTTGGGCTGCTTCTTTGATCAACTCATCTTGAAAGTCAGGATGGGCTATTTTAATAAGTTCCTCAGCACGTTGCCAGGTGCTTTGCCCTTTCATCAATGCGATTCCATATTCGGTTGCTACATAGTAGTTTAAGGAACGGGGTATAGTTACGATGGTACCGGGTGATAAGGTGGGGCGGATACGTGAGATCACGGTACCATCGGACAACTTCCGTGTAGAGCTAAGACAAATGAAACCTTTGCCGCCGGTGGAGCGGAAAGAGGCAAACATAAAATCAAGCTGACCACCAGTTCCAGAGATTTGTCTGGTACCAGAAGCTTCCGAAGCTACTTGGCTAAAAAGGTCAACTTCAATAGCATTATTTATGGCGAAAACTTTATCATTTTGGGCGATAATAAATGGATCATTGGTATAATGAACCGGATAACTAGCACAAACCGGGTTCAAATCCAGAAAATCGTAGAGCTTATCAGTTCCCATAGCAAAAGTATATACTATTTTCCCCTTATCAATTTGCTTACGTTTGCCGGTCACAACTCCGGAATTATACATATCCACAAAGGAGTCCACCAGCATTTCGGTATGAATCCCTAGATCTTTAAGCCCAGAATCTGCAATCATGGCTCCAATAGCATTGGGCATGGCACCGATGCCTAGTTGTAAGCAAGCACCATCCTCCAGTTTCTCCATTACATTATGAGCGATTTTACGGTCTTCATCACTAATGCTTACCTGAGGAAGATTTAGAAGTCTGGTATTATCCTGACTCTCTACTACATAATCAACCTGTGATATATGCACTGCTTCACTATTGCCTCCTAAGCACACTGGTACAGACTTATTCACCTCAACGATTACAGTTTTGGCTTTGTCGAGTACATATGATGTTATAGAGTTGGAAGTACCCAAATTAAAATAGCCATTGCGATCCATGGGAGCCACCAATACAAAAGCAACATCGATATTAACAAACTCACTAATAATCTTCTTGGCTTCGTGATAGGTAATGGGAATATAGTTACATAGATTTTGTTCATGCAGAGCTCGAGAGAACCCTGAGAAGTGCCAATCATTAAAGCGAAAGTGTTCTCTTTTCGGATCGGCTTTAACGATTTCAGGAACCATAGTTAAGGTTACAGCGCGGATCTTTACATCATGGAGTTCATTGACACGTTTTGCCAAGGCAGCATCGAGTTCTCGTGGCTGCATAACAAATTCACCATACTGAACCCAATCCCCAGATTTCACGACTTTCACAGCCTGGTCAGCTGATACTAATTTTGATTGGTATAAACCTCTATAATTATTGTGTTTAGTTAATGATAATGCCATTTATATCCCTCCTTTTTTCTAACAAAAAGTGGTATGAATAGTAAGACCACCTTATAAAGCGCTCCCCCCTCCAGATACAGTAAGTGGTCTATTCGCTGATAGATGAAGCAATAAGTGTGCCAAATACCATTAACCGAAATAAGTCCCTACCGATGGGAATTATAGAACCTCCAAGTCAATATGAAACTGCTTCGACATGAAGCATGTTTGCATTGATTACCTGCAGTTTTGCATGAAACTGAAGGTATCGCTCTATTTGCTAATATGAATATTGCTTTAGTGCATGATGACTTTCATTCGGGATTTCAGAAATGCTAAAATAGAATGCGTATCAACAGGAAATTTACGGAGGAAGTATGCCTTACTATTTAACCGTTTCCCAGAATTTCGAAGCTGCCCATTACCTATCTGGATACTCTGGCAACTGTGCTAATATAC
>JAAYNQ010000145.1 GCA_012520725.1 Syntrophomonadaceae bacterium
CAAATCAGCAGGGGTTCAGCCGAAAGGTGGTGGTCTTCCAATAGCTGAGATTGGTTTTTTATAGATAGAGATGATTGGATTAAATCTAATTGTATGGGAGGAGGAGTTGAAATTGAACGGTAGACTGAGTGTTCAGGAAGCTTACAAAAGGAAACTGATATCAGTGGAAGATTTCGCCCGCTTAATAAAGTCAGGTGATAATATTGCTACCGGACTAGCTTTGGGAGGCGTAAGTCCGGACTTTCATAATGCTCTTTTGGCCAGAGCTGATGAGCTGGAGAATGTAAGCTGGGGTGATGCAGTCCAGGTACGGCCCAGCAAGCTGTATGATGTGGAAACCATGTCCAAGCTGCAAGGCCGGATAAACAGCAAGTCATTTTTTGTTATGGCCCCTGCCAGGAAGATTAGCCAGAGCAAAGTCCTGGATTTTATTCCGGTTATGGGCAGTGACTGTGCAGAAATTATCTATAACTGGGCAGATGTCTTTGCAGTAATGGTTAGTCCTCCAGATAAAAATGGCTATGTTTCTTTGGGGCTCAGCAACTTTTTTTCCTCCGATGTTATAAGCTTGGGGCGCAAGTATGGGAAGATACGAACCATTATTGGTGAGGTAAATGAGCAGATGCCAGTTGTTAACGGCGGTAATTTCGTCCATATTTCGGAGTTCGATTACTTTGTGGAAAATTCAAGTCCTATACCGGTTTTTGGACGGGGAGAACCATCAGAGATTGAAAAGACTATCGGACAATATGTACTGGAACTGATAGAGGATGGAGATACCATTCAGATGGGAATTGGAATGATTCCTGAAGCTGTAATAGCTGGGCTGGATGGGAAGCATGATTTGGGAGTGCATACCGAGATGGTACCGATGGGGCTGGGCGAACTGGTGGAAAAGGGTATTGTAACCAATAAGAAAAAGGTAATTCATCAAGGGGTGACCTTAGCCACCTTTTGTATTGGAAACTCGGAACTCTATGATTATGTAGCAAACAATCGCAATGTGGAGTTTTATCCGGCCAGTTATACCAACCATCCGGTTACCATAGCCAAAAACCCCAATTTGGTTGCGATAAATATGGGTCTGTTAATAGATTTGACTGGACAAATAGTTGCAGAAGGATATGGACATCGTCAAATAAGCGGAACCGGAGGGCAGCTGGATTTTGCCATAGGGGCTCACTGGTCCCCGGGAGGTAAAGGCATAACCCTCATCACTTCGGCCAGGAAACTGGCTGATGGAACCATGGTTTCCTCCATTGTTCCCGACTTTCCGGCCGGTACTCCGATAACCGTTCCTCGCCATTTCGCCAACTATGTAATTACCGAATACGGAATCGCAACTCTCAAAGGCAAATCCCGGCGTGAAAGAGCTAAAGCTCTAATCGCTATTGCCCATCCTGATTTTAGAGCTGAGTTAAGCCGGCAGGCTGAGAAGGCTTTTTATGCAGAATAGGCCTTGAAGCAAATCCCCCCCTTTTTATATAGATAGGTGAAGAGGCAGGAGTATTCATTTTCCTGCCTCTTCACCTTTTTGCTTTAAGCAAAGAGTATTTTCGCTGAGCCAGGAATGGGACCGGGATATTTCTCCCCGGGTCCAGTCTGTTTTGATTGGAATCAGGTGTTATTAAAGGAGAAATAAGTATTACAGTTAAGGACCAGTTGAAACCGGGGGATACTAGCAGTTTATTAATGACAGGGCTGCGAATTCAAATCTGACCCCCTGGGGTCAAATCTGAATTGATTCTTCCCTGGAAAATCCATACTAAGGCTCCAATTAGGATATGTCAGAAAAAACTTTTCACCAGAAAAAAGGTGTTTTACTGGTGAACCCACCGTTTCCAGCTTATGGCAGGTGCTCATTGCTATAGCCTTCCCTGCCAGGAAAGCACCCGGACTCAATGATTTTCTTCGGAATACCTCCCAGTTCATCCACTCATTGGCTCATGTTTAAAATGAACCTGGCATGGATTTTGCGTTTATTCGGTGCACAAGGGCCTGATGCCCGGAAAAGAGGATGTTCAAGTCAGAGGAATTCCTGTTTCAAGGCTAAACCGGTAGTTATTGATAAAGGAGGAAGCTCGAATGTCTAATAATGCTAATGATGTGGTGATTGTAGGGCATGCCCGCACTCCCTTCGATAAATTTGGAGGAGTGTGCCGCAGTATTCCCAGTGCCAAACTGGCGGAATGGACCATCCGGGAGTTGTTGAAAAGAACCGGATTGGAAGCTGAAGTGATTGATGATGTGAACCTGGGAATGTGCCTCTTGCTGGAGGCCGGTACGCAAACAGATATTATTGCCCGTCAAGCCTTGTTAAGGGCAGGTTTAAGAGCGGAGACTCTTTCCAACAACATCGATCGCGCCTGTTGTTCATCAACAACTGCTCTGCAACAGTCGTGGAAGAACCTGGTTTTGGGCGAAGCCGAAGTCAGTATTGCTCTGGGGGTGGAAAACATGAGCAATGTACCTCTGTATTTACCTCCCAAAGCCCGCTGGGAAGGGTCCAGACTGGGGAATATGAAGTTAACCGACTTGCTGTATGATTTGGGAATACCAGGATTTGGAGTACTGGCAGTTGATGCCGGCGAAGTGGCTCTGGAGTACGGGATCAGTAGAGAAATGCAGGATGAATGGGCTGCCCGCAGCCATAAGCTGTATTGCGCAGCAGCAGATAAGGGATATCTGGCCGAGGAAATATTTGCCCTGGAAATACCGGCCGGTAAGGGAAAACCCCCGGTAATCTTCGATAAGGATGCCAGTCCCCGTCCTGATGTTTCGGTAGAGGCCATGGCCAAACTGCCGACGATTTACGGCAGTCCCACCGTAACTCCCGGTAATGCACCAGGGTTGAGCACCGGGGCGGCTGGACTTGTAGTGACCACCAGAAAAAAAGCTGCCGAGCTGGGACTGGAACCTATGGCCACTGTTCTGAAGGTGGTAAGCCATGCTATCGATCCGCGATTGATTGCAGTAGTACCGGCGCCAACAATACAAAAAGCCTTGAAGATCGTGGATTTGACCCTGGATGATATGAAAACTATCGAAATCAATGAAGCTTTTGCTGCTATGCCCCTGGTATCCACCAAAATCCTGGGTGAGGGCGATGAAGTCACAATTGAAAAACTGAGGAATAAAACCAATATCGATGGTGGTGCAATAGCCCTGGGGCACCCGGTGGGAGCCAGCGGATTACGTATCACCATGCATCTTATGAACATTCTCCGGCGGCAGGGTGGAGGATATGGAGTGGCTGCTATTTGTGGAGGTCTGGCCCAGGGCGATGCTGTAATCTTGAAAGTTGATTAATAAACAAGGAGTCAAGGCCAGGAACATATATGGCCTATCTATAGCGGTTATTTCAATAATTGCAGGATAATAATGCTCTGGAACTTCTGAACTGCTGCTGGCCTTGGACAGAATAAGGGAGGAGAAGATAATGGAACTGAAAACTATTATCTATGAAAAGGAAGGTCCGATAGCTTGCATTACTTTTAACCGGCCTCAGGTGTTAAACGCCTTGAACTATGAGCTTTTGGATGAGCTGGGACAGGTAATAGATGCCATAAGCCAGGATGATGAGATAAGATGCGTAATTGTAAGCGGAGGACCCAAGTGTTTTGCGGCAGGTGCGGATATTTCCATGCTCACTGAATTGGCTTCCTCTGAAGGCGAGCTTTTTGTAGAAAAAGCCCATCTGCCCATGGATAAGCTGGCCAATTTGAACAAACCGGTAATTGCTGCCATTGCCGGGTTGGCCCTGGGCGGTGGCTGTGAAGTGGCTATGGCCTGCGACATCCGCATCGCTGCAGAAGGCAGTAAATTGGGATTGCCGGAATGCAATCTCGGTTTATTTCCTGGTGGAGGCGGGACCCAGAGACTGACTCGTCTGGTTGGCAATGGCTGGGCCAAGGATATGATTTTGACTGGTGATCCCATAGATGCCCAAACTGCACTTAATATCGGACTGGTTACCAGGGTGGTTCCCGCTGACAAACTCATGGATGAGGCCAGGAAACTGGCAGCCAAATTGGCCGCCAAAGCTCCTATTACTGCTGGGGTGACCAAACAATGCCTGAATGTTGCCATGAGCAGTGATTTAGCTACCGGCTTAAAATTCGAAAAGAAATCCTTCGCCCAGATTGTCTATACCGATGATTTTAGGGAAGGAACCAAGGCCTTTTTGGAAAAGAGAAAACCGGAGTTTAAAGGACGATAGGAAAGCTTTCCCAGAGGTCATATGATCCGAAGGGAAAAGGCTATACTAAAATTTTGAAATTAGGGAGTGAAATAAAATGCAGGTTAGTGGTAAAACCGCCGTTATTACCGGAGGAGCTTCAGGGTTAGGGGAAGCAGCGGCCAGGCATTTATATTCCCTGGGGGCCAATATAGTCATCGCCGATTTGAATGATGAGCGAGGACAACAGTTAAAGAGTGAATTAGGCCATAAAGCCATCTATGTAAAGACGGATGTATCATCTTCTGAAGCAAGCAGGGCATTGGGCCAGG
>JAAYNQ010000146.1 GCA_012520725.1 Syntrophomonadaceae bacterium
ATTATGAATAAGCTGAAAACTGAATTCGAAGAATTGGAACAGCACCTGCTGGAGGATGAAAAACCTTCCCTCTATCTAAGAGATCTGGCTCAAAACAGGTGGTTCATGGACAGCTATCCCTTTAGCCTCCTGGGAGATTTAAAAGAAGTGGAACAGTCACCTGTACATCATCCCGAAGGCAGTGTTTGGGAACACACCTTAATGGTTGTAGACCTGGCAGCGGAAGGCAAAGGCCTCAGCCAAGACCCCCGGGTGTTTATGTGGTCAGCTCTTCTACATGACCTGGGTAAAGCTCATACCACCAGAATCAGGAGGGGCAAGATTACCGCCTATGATCACGACAAGCATGGAGCAGTGCTGGCGGCAGCTTTCCTGAGGGAGTTTATTGATGAGGATGAATTCATTAAAAAAGTTTCACAAATGGTAAGGTGGCATATGCAGATATTGTTTGTGGTCAAAAAACTGCCTTTTGTCCAGCTGGATAAAATGCTGCAAGAAGTTGCACCAGGAGAAATCGCTCTTTTATCCCTTTGCGACCGCTTAGGCCGGGGAGAAATGGATGAAGCTGCCCGTCTTAAGGAATTGGAAAACATGAAATACTTCATCAGCTGCTGTCAAAAGTACCAGCGAGAAATGGCCTTCACTTAGAAAGAAAGCGAAGGACCTAATCCGGTGGAAATTGAAGGCTTCTCTTATCCAATTACAGCAAATTCCAAGCACAACTAGAGTATATTGGCTTGGAGTGAATAGGGAAAAGAAGGGCACGGTGTCACCGTACCCTATTCCCTGGTTCAGGTCTGCTTTATTCTGTTCGGAGCAATAGTTGGCCGGTTTTAACCTGCTGTCCTTCTTCCACCAGGATGCTTACTATAGTCCCATTTTGGCTTGCCGTGATATGGGTTTCCATTTTCATGGCTTCAATAATCATCAGGCTCTGACCGATTTTTACTGAATCTCCAGCTTGGATCAGGATCTGGCTAACTGTGCCTGGGATGCTGGCTCCGATCTCTTTTTTATTGTCCGGATCAGCCCAAAGAGTATTATCTGAGGGCTTTCTATGCTTATACTTCTCATCCATGATGATTATTTCCCGAGTGTTGCCGTTAACTTCAAAAGTAACCCGGCGCACTCCATCTTTACTCACCTTGCCGATTTCCACCAGTTTAATTATAAATACTTTACCTTCCTCTACTTCCACCTCACAGATTTCGCCTTCATTAATACCGTCAAAGAATACCGGACTGTTCATTTTGCTTAAATCCCCATAGGTTTTTTTAAAACTTAAATAATCCTCAAATACCCGGGGATAAAGTGCGTAACTCAGCATATCCCGCCGGGATGCCTCCAGCCTGTATTCTTCTGCCAGGTAGTGCCGGATGGCTTCAAAGTCAACCGGTTCCAGCAATTCTCCAGGCCGCACTGTAATGGGTTTCCTTCCTTTCAGTACTAGCTCTTGCAGTTCCTGAGGCAATCCGCCCAGTGGCTGCCCCATCATGCCCTCGAAGTAAGCTATGGCTGAATCGGGAAAGGCCAGGTCCCGTCCCTTTTCCAGAATATTTTCCGGGGTTAGATCATTTCTCACCATAAAAATAGCCAGGTCTCCTACCAGTTTCGAGGAAGGAGTAACCTTGACTATGTCTCCCAGCATTTCATTAACCCGCTTATACATTTCTTTAACTTCTTTAAACTTGTGACCCAGTCCGAAACTCTCCACCTGCGGTTTCAGATTGGAATACTGCCCACCGGGAATCTCATATTTATAGACTTCGGCCGTGCCTGACTTAAGGCCTGATTCAAATTGGCTGTAAATCGGACGAATATCGCTCCAGTACTCAGAAATCTCCTGGATATCATCCAGATTAATACCGCTGTCCCGGCCAGTGTTCTCCAGGGCAGCTACTACCGAATTTAAAGCCGGTTGGCTGGTTAATCCGGACATGCTGTTAAAAGCGGTATCAACTATGTCAACTCCAGCCTCTGCCGCCATAAGCACGGTAGCAACTCCGTTGCCACTGGTATCATGAGTATGCAGGTGAATAGGAAGGGATATTTCGTTTTTCAAAGCCTGGATAAGTCTGTAGGCGGCATAAGGCTTTAATAAACCCGACATATCCTTAATCCCCAGGATATGGACCCCCATCTTTTCCAGTTCTTTAGCGCTTTTGACATAGTAGGACAAGGAATATTTGTCCCGGGAAGGGTCCAGAATATCTCCAGTATAACAAATACAAGCCTCAGCAATCTTGCCGGTTTTCAGCGTTTCATCAATGGCTACTTCCATGCCTTTTAACCAGTTTAGGGAATCAAAGATCCGGAAGATATCGATCCCCGCTGCGGCTGACTCCTGGATAAATTCCCGCACTACGTTATCAGGGTAGTTGGTGTAACCCACTGCATTGGAGCCCCGCAAGAGCATCTGGAACATTATGTTGGGTATTTTCTCCCGCAGTTCCACCAGCCTTTGCCAGGGACATTCCTTGAGGAAACGGTAGGCCACATCAAAAGTAGCACCCCCCCACATTTCCAAAGAAAACAGCTCACGCCCATAATAGGAGGTAGCTTCAGCAATCCTTAACATGTCAACCGTCCTTAGCCGGGTGGCCATTAAAGACTGGTGGGCATCACGCATGGTAGTATCAGTGAGCAAAAGCCGGTTTTGAGCTTTTATCCACTTCACCACCCCTTCTGCACCTTGACTATCCAAGATCTGCCTGGTTCCGGAGAGTTCTGGCCTATTGGGGACTTTAGGTACTCGAGGTACGTTGTAATTATGGGGAACTCCTTTGCTTTCATTGATTACTTTTTCCCCAATATATTTTAAAATAGCCGCCTCCTGGTCTCCCCGGGGGGTTATATCAAATAGTTCGGGAGTATCATCGATAAATCCAGTTCCACAAGCTCCCTTGATAAAAGTAGAATGTGAAAGGACATTGAGCAAAAATGCTTCATTGGTTTCCACCCCATGAATGGTGGTCTCCCGGATCGAGCGCTTGCATTTGTTGATAGCGTCTTCAAAGGTTCTGGACCAGGAGATGATTTTAACCAAGAGGCTGTCATAATAAGGATTGATTATTGAACCGGTATATCCGTTACCCCCGTCCAGTCTGATACCAAACCCGGATCCGGTACGATAAACATCAATTTTTCCGGTATCTGGGGCAAAATTCTTGCTGGGATTCTCGGTAGTGACCCTGCACTGTATGGAATATCCCCTTACTTGTACTGCTTTCTGGCTGGGAAGACCGATTTCCTTGGATTCCAGCCTATAACCCTGGGCAATCAGGATTTGGCTCTGGACTATATCAATTCCAGTTACCATTTCACTAACCGTATGTTCCACTTGAATCCGGGGGTTCATTTCAATAAAATAATGATTCCCCTCCCCATCCAGCAGAAACTCTACTGTCCCCGCGCTTCTATAGTTTACCGCCTGGGCTATCTTCACCGCATCAGCACAAATAGCCTCTCTTTTCTCTGGGCTCAAGACCAAAGCCGGAGAAAATTCAATCACCTTCTGATGACGCCTTTGAATGGAGCAGTCTCTTTCATACAGGTGTACAATGTTGCCGTAATTATCGCCCAGAATCTGTACTTCTATGTGCTTGGGGTTTTCCAGGTACTTTTCAATAAATATCACATCACTGCCAAAAGCCTTCCGGGCTTCGTTTCGGGCACTATGAAACTCCCGCAATAGTTCAGTCTCATCCCGGACAATTCTCATGCCCCGACCGCCACCGCCGGCTGATGCCTTAAGCATAATAGGGTACCCGCATTCCCGGGCCAGGCTAACGGCCTCTTTATCCGAGCGAATGGGTTGGTCAACTCCAGGGATGGTGGCTACACCTACCTGATGGGCTACTCCTTTGGATTTAATCTTATCCCCCAGTTTCTCCATCATTTCCGCAGTAGGTCCGATAAATTCCAGGCCCGAATCCACACATTTTCGGGCAAATTCCGGGTTTTCAGCCAGGAAACCGTAGCCCGGGTGTATAGCATCTACACCTTTGGTTAAAGCCAGGCCGATTATTTCTTCTATATTCAGATAGGCTTCCACCGGCCCCTTATTGATACCTATTAAATAGGACTCATCTGCCTTGGTCCTGAATAGGGCCAGTTTATCCTCTTTGGAATATATGGCCACGGTTCTGATACCCAATTCCTGACAGGCTCTGATAACCCTTATGGCAATTTCTCCTCGATTAGCAATGAGTATTTTTCTGAATTTTCGCATCATTAATCCCACCTTGTTAATATGCCAGGAAACCCAGCCGACAATAGCGTGCTGGTCTTTAAACCACTACGCTCTACACATAAGGAAAGGCCTAAACAAGATACTCAGACCATTTTTTGTGGTATTTCTCCATGGCAAGGCCTTTGGCCCATCTTGGGCCTTAGCGGCTGCTTCCCTGATAATTCTTTCAAGTTATTATACTCGATCTCATTGCTTTATCCACCGCCTTCCAACCATGTATACCAGGTATACATGAAAACCCGGTAGGGTTTACATAGTATTCCTGCTGACTATGGACTCTGGAAAAGAACCGCTCCGTCCCACTCTATCCAGGTTAAAATTTTAATCGGAATTCGGTTTGGCCGGGTCGGCTGTCTACGCTTATCTGGATATCATGGGCTTGGGCGATTTGCCGGGCGATGGCCAGTCCCAAGCCAGTTCCGCTTTTGTTCTGCTCGGACTGGGATTTATAAAAACGGTCGAATATATAAGGCAAATCCTGGGGTTCAATTCCGATTCCATTATCGATTATGGAGATCACCCGGTCTTTTAATCTTATCTTAACTGATCCGTGCCGGGGAGAAAACTTTATGGCATTGTCCAGGAAAATCACCAGCATTTGGCGCAATCGGCCGTAGTCACCCTGAAAATGGTCCAAACTGGCATCTTTCTCTACTTCCAGTCCGACTCCTTTTCCAGCTGCCATAGGCCTTAGGCTACGGGTTAAATCATCAATGACCTGGGCCAGGCTAAGCTCCTTCCTCTCCATGGCGAAATCACTGTTCTGCAGTTGGGATAGATCCAGCAGGTCTCCTACCAACCTCTGTAAGAAGCGAGTTTCAGACAATATTTGTTCCTGATAGCTTTTTACCTGCTCGGGATCTTTCACCACTCCATCATACAGGGCTTCCATAGATCCCCGAATGACTGTGATGGGGGTTTTGAGCTCATGGGAAATATTGGCCACAAAGTCACGGCGCATCTGCTCCAGGCGCCCCCGGTCCTGGTCTGCCTGTTTCAGACGTTGGCTTAAAATATCCAGGGCCCCGGCCAATTGACCCAGTTCGTCATTCATCCGGATCCCGGTTTGAGCCGTATAATCCCCGCCGGCTAAGCGCAGAACGGTAGATTTCATCTGGTTTAAAGGCTGGGTAAAGCCGAGGGAAAACAGGACTGACAGAGTTAAAGCCATTATCAAGGCCAGCAAGATGCTTACACCCAGAACGATATATCCATCCCTTATCCCTTGATTGACTCCCTCCACTGGTGAATGTAAAAGAACTACCCCTATTATCCGGCCCTGGCCCCAAATAGGGGTGCCTACGGTCAGGGCGGGAGTTTGCAGCAAATCGCTGAAATCCTCACTAAAAGCAGTTTGCCCGGCAAATACCTGGGTTACTACTTTATCGGCATTCTCTGGCAGGTCTGCATATTCTAAAGGCCGGCTCATCTTACCCATTCCCGGTCCCCGGGTAATAAGATTCAGGTTTTGATCCACGATCCACACATCACTCATGGCAATATCACTTATAAAGCGTAGATATGCCCCATAGCCTCCTCCAGCTCTGCCCTGACCTCCCATAGGCATTAATTCCCCCAGGCTCAAAGCTATTTGGCTAGCCCGTTTCTCTATTTCAGCCCGTTGCAGGTCCACGCTATAGTTCCGAAATAAGACCGTGAAAATGCCGCCGATAAGCAATGAAAAGGCCAATAAGGCTATAGCAAAGTAGGTAAATAATTTTAGCGCCATCTTGTTTTTAAACATCAGTTCTTAACCTCAAATTTATAACCCACTCCCCAGATTGTTTTGATTTCCCAACTGGGATGAGGAAACGCATCCAGCTTGGCACGCAGCCTTTTTATATGGGAGTCTACGGTTCGAATGTCCCCATAGTAGTCCAAGCCCCACAGGCTGTTCAATAGGTTATCCCGGGAAAAGACCTTGTTCTTATGGCTGGCCAGGGTCCACAACAACTCAAACTCTTTTTTGGTCAGGGACACGTTCATCCCATCGATAGTCACTGAATAATCTTCCAGGTTTATCGACAAATTGTCAAAAGCCAGCTTACCCTGGCTGCCGGGTTCCTCCCGGTCCAAACGCCGCATTATAGCCCTAATCCGGGCCATTACCTCCGCCGGTGAAAAGGGCTTCACAATATAGTCGTCAGCACCCATATCCAGCCCCATTATCTTTTCATAATCCTCACCCCGAGCGGTTATCATTATTATGGGTACATTGGAGGTCTTTCTTATCTCCCGGCAGATATTGAAACCATCCAATCCCGGCATCATTACGTCCAGCAGTATTACATCAGGATTCTGGGCTTTAAACTGCTGCAGGGCGTTGGGGCCATCCAATGCGATAAGGACTTCATATCCTTCCTTTTTGGCATACTCCTCCAGAATCGAGCTAATCTGCTCATTGTCATCGGCAATCAATATAGTCGGCACCATATTCACCTCCATGCTTTTATTATAGCGGTTATTCTTCTCCTTTTTGCTTTATATAATCTCGATTTTCCTGCATCCAGCCCAAGAAACTGCTTTGGATGCATAAATATCTAGAAGTCGTTTGATGCAATATTAGCTCCCTTCGAGTACTATGATCTTTCTTTTCCCTTCACAATTAAGCTTGCATATGGTCTTAGCTTCAATGACAATTCCTTCCTTGCTTTGACCGCAGTTAATTGTTTCAGCTTTATCAAATGGTCTCCATCTTAGAACCTGAAAAATTTCCGAAACAAAACATAATTTTGCCATAATTAAGTTTTACCATTAAGACATAGCAGATAGTGAATTTTTGGAGGATTAAACAAGAAAGGAGATTGATAGCATGAACGGACTAAAGAAGCTTATAGCCCTGGGCATGATAGTAGCGGCCATTGGCTTATGTTCAGCCGTAGCTATGGCGTATAATAATCCGGCCGAAGCGCTGGCAGAATTAACCGGCCGGAGTGTTAATCAAGTGCTAGAGGAAAGAACCGAAACTGGAAAAACCTGCGGCACTATAGCCAATGAAGCCGGGGTGTTGACCCAATTTCAGGCTGAAGTCCTGGAAATGAAAAAGGACAGGCTACAAACCAGGGTACAGGCCGGCACCATGAGCCAGGAACAGGCCGACGCCATCATCGAAACTCTGAAAGAAAATCAGGCTAATTGTGAGGGCAAGGGGCAATGTGGGGTAGGCCAGTCCATGGGAGCCTGCTTCGGAGCCGGTAGCGGTCTGGGCCAGGGTGCTGGCACAGGTCAAAGATTGGGCAAGGGAAGGGGCGCCGCCCAGGGGGCTAAAGTTGGAGCAGGCAACGGTGGCACAGCCCTTCGTGACGGTTCCTGCCTCAATCGTTAAGGCCGGCTGAAAACAAAGGAAAGGTGATGACAGGTAAGACCGGGGACCTTCATACAATGAATAAGCTGGATATCAGCAGGGCAGGACCATGCCTGCCAAGCAGTTTTAGAAATGACTCAAAATGGCCTAGTATGACCCAGCTAAGCTATTTGAGGCTGGCCTTTTCAATATATTTCTTGGATCAGCTCAGTAATCTCCAATTGCATCCATTGAAATTCGCCCTCTGGAAGCATCCAGCTTAGCTGTCCCCGGGCTGGCAAAAAGGTGCTTTGGATTTCTTTATAATCGGAAACCTGAACATACCACTCATCCAAGTTGTATTTCCCCTGGTTTTCCCGGTATCGGGAAGCAGTAAAGCTTTGGGGCAAGCCTTCCTGGTTAAATTTGAACACTCCCCCGGCCGTTACTCCCCGGTAACTCATCACTGCCCGGGCTGAGCTTTCATCAATCTCTTCCCATTGGATATAATCCCTGAGAGCAGCACTGGGTTGCCACATGATTTCTGCCAGATATCTGAGCAGTGAGCCCTGGTTGATTTCACTGCCCGAGGCCTTGGACAGGCTGATGGCGGACATGAGTCTTATGCTCATATTTCCTTGCCCATTCAGGTATTTATCCAGACCATAAACAAGAATCAAAGGATACATCTTTATCTTAGCATACCAAATAAAGGCAGGCTTTACATAATTGACATTTTGCTCAGCGCTAAATGCCTTCCATGGAGCCTGGGGTGAAATCCTTAAATGGCCCTTTTGCTTTATCTTGGCCTTTTGTACCATCTCTTTTCCTACTACTCCAGAGGCTTTCATCCATTTTTGCACCAGCGGAGGCAAACGCTGCAGATCTTCTTCCTTTACTGGCTCAACACTAAGCCCAGTATCCTTATGCAGCTTTTTTATTTCATTGTCAACTTGTCGCTGCATGATATATTTCAGGGATAAAGCGATAATCATAATGATAAGTAGTAAATCCAGCAGATATAAAAACATCCTCTACACTCCTTTATAAAACTAAAGCTTTTCAACTGCCCCTTTACTAATATAAATGAATAGGAATAAGGAAGCAAAAAAAATAAACCTGCCGTCTGAATAAGCCGACAGGTCTGTTAATACATTAATCCCTTATTACGCTATTAGCCGCAGGATGGACAGGAGTCACAACCTCCACTGAAAGGAACCTGTTTTTCTCCTTTTAACTGCAGGAATACCTGGGAACCACTCTTGAATGATGAGAGAATAAAAGGACCAAATTGTTCAAAAAGCCCATTCTCAACTACAAAGTTAATACCTTCATGCTCCTCTACCCGGTCACCTTCTCCCGGTCCATCCAGGACCAGATTAAAAGACATGCCGCCTCAGCCTACACGACCGGTAATTCGCAGATCATTCCCTTTCAAGTTCTGTTCTTTCATCAATTGTTTTAGATCAGCAATGGTTGAGGATTCAGTTTTAACTATTTCCATTATTTATCACTCCTTATGATAATATACATAAATATATAACTCTATAATTATATTACCATTAATTTGATAATATAAACAAGATTTCATTAAGGAATTGTACCATAAATTACTCTTTTACTTCAAAATATTTGTTTTTATTTGCCTGACCATTATATTATTCTCAGAAAAAGTATTTGACCATATGGCTATATTGATATAATCTAATTTAGACTTAATAGCGACAATTAAACAATAATTATGGTATAAAGTTTTCCTGGCGAACCTCAGAACCCGGTTAACTTAATATTAACCCAGGCAGTGTTTTTTATTCTTACTAAGATTTTTAGCCGAATACAAAAGGGAGGTCCGCAATGGATCGTTCAATGGAAATGAAAGAGGGCAGTATCGGCAGCTTGCTCTGGAGTTTTTCTCTACCTGCTATTATCGGCATGTCAGTCAATGCCCTCTATAATATAGTTGGCCGTATATTTGTCGGTCGGGGAATTGGAGCTCTAGCTATTGCGGCTACAACGGTAGCATTTCCTTTGATGATAATCATAATGGCGGTATCCATATTAGTAGGTGTGGGAGCTACTGCCTTAATATCAATTCGCCTGGGTGAAGACAAAAAGGAAGCAGCGGAAAAAATTGCCGCGAATGCTATTACTATGATAATTCTGCTTTCCGCTATTTTTGCTGCCCTTTTTTTTGTTTTTACTGAACAGGTTTTAACTATCTGTGGAGCCAGTCCGGAGGTAATGCCCTATGCCCGTGATTATACCCAAATAATCATGCTGGGTGCGGTTTTCGGCTCCTTTAGCATGGGAGTAAACAACTTTATCCGGGCCGAAGGGAACCCGAAGATGGCCATGTATACCCAATTACTGGGGGCAGCCGCCAATATTGCTCTCAACTATCTCTTTATATTCCCCTTGGGATGGGGAATCAAGGGGTCGGCTTTAGCCACCATATTGGCCCAGTTGCTTTCCTCTCTCTGGGTCTTGAGTTATTATCTTAGGGGGAAAAGCCTGGTTAAGCTGAGGCTGGCCAATTTCAGGCCAAGCTGGCCTATACTCTCCAGCATGATGGCTATTGGCTTTGCTCCTTTCGCTATGCAAATTGCTTCCAGTATCCAGCAGGTTATCCTCAATAAAACCCTGATGGCCTATTCCGGAGACCTGGCCCTTTCAGCTATCGGCATAATTATGAGCATAGCCACCATGTTGTTTATGCCGGTTTTGGGTTTGGCCCAGGGTGCACAACCTATAATAGGTTTTAATTATGGAGCCCGGCAATACCAACGGGTAGCAAAAACTTGGAAACTGGCAGTGGCAGGCGGTACTCTTATTGCCCTTTTGGGTTATCTGGTCTTGCGAATCTGGCCTCAGCAATTGGTAGGCCTTTTCAGTGAGGGGGATATGGCTTTAACTGCTTTGACTACTCATGCCATGCTTACCTATATGGCCTTAATACCTATTGTTGGCTTTCAAGTAGTAAGCTCCACCTATTTCCAAGCTGTAGGGAAAGCGAAGCAAGCTGCAGTTTTAAGCCTGTCCCGGCAGGTGTTGTTTTTTATTCCACTCTTGATTGTCCTACCGCGCTTCTGGGGAGTGGAGGGGGTATGGAGAGCAGCACCTATAGCTGACTTCCTGGCTGTTTGCCTATCAGCCACCATGATGTACTTTGAAATGCGCAAAATTAAAGAGCAGGATGAACAAAGCTTGGCTAATAACTAGTTCCATTTCCTGCTTAGTCCCTAATAATAAGCTCTGATTCCTTTTTTCTATTATGGGTTTCTGTACTTGCTTTAGGCTAATATACATACTTTCTTGCTATATCCTTAATTGGGATAGGGTAAAACCCAACTTTTCCCAGTGTCAATAAAGCAAATAAAGACTGATTAATTCCTCTTGATACATCCAAACCATCCAGGCGGCAAGAGCCAGGAAGGGACCGAATTTGATGGCGGATTTGCGCCCAGCTTTCCTGCTTGTCAATAGAGCCAGAGCCCAAATACCTCCCAGCAGGGAAGAAAACACAAAGACCAGTAGAATCCCGGGTATACCTACAAAGGCACCGATAACTGCTCCCAGCTTGATATCTCCCCCACCCATTCCTCCCCTGGATATTAAGGCTACTATCAAAAACACCCCGCCCAATATGAGAGCGCCCATAAAAGAATCCCGGAAACCAATGGTAAAGCAGCTCAATACAAGCCCTGCCACCAGGGCGGGATAGGTAATGAAATCGGGAATTATACCTGTTTCAATATCAGTGAAAGCCACTACCAACAAAATGGAGGTAAAAATCAGCCCGGCTAGAGTATGCACGGTCCAGCCAAAATAGCAGTGTATATTAACAAAGAGGATGGCGGTCAAAAGCTCTACCAGGGGATAACGCAGGGAGATTGGCTCCGAACAATAAGCACATCTTCCCCTCCGGAATAAATAGCCCAGCAGCGGGATCAAGTCTATTATGCTCAAAGGATGCTCACAAGCCGGGCAATGGCTGCGAGGCCTTAGCAGCGTTTCCCCCCGCGGAAGGCGATATATCATTACATTTAAAAATGACCCTATTATCAAACCAAGGAAAAAGAACATGAAAAACTCCTAATCTTAAGGCCAGACATCAGCCATTATGCTTAGACCATGCTTATCTTTTCTTCTAAACTATATACTTAAAAACTAATCCTGGGAATAGGAAGAAGAGGACTTTCTCCCATGCCTGATTATCCTAATGGACAGTACGGGGGCAAAAGCCGGAACTAAAAAGTTTGAGAATCAATCTAGAAAATACTTTAGGAAGCTTTCAGATGAAAACAAGTAATACCGGTCTGGGATATAGCAGGAAGCAGGTTTAATTTATTGGCACTTAAGACCTGTAAGTC
>JAAYNQ010000147.1 GCA_012520725.1 Syntrophomonadaceae bacterium
AGTCACAGGAATATTTGGAACAAAACAGAGCTGTAGTAGGAATTTAAGAAAAACGTTGTAAAAAATTTAAGGGTAATTGTGAGGGAGTGAAAATTAATGACATTTAAACCTATGGAAAGATTCTGGGAGAAAAACTATCAAGGAGAGTATCTGCTAGCTAAGGAGGTACACTATGGCCGCGATCCGATAGTGCAGAGGCTGATTTACAATGCTTATATTTTCCGGAAAAAACCGGCTATAATTTATTACGGTACTGAGTTTACCTGGACCGAGCTCAAAGACATGGTTTTAAAAGTAGCAGGAGGCTTGCAGCGCCTGGGAGTAAAAAAAGGTGATCGGGTATACCTGGGTATGCAGAACTGCCCTCAGTTCGTATTCAGCTATTTTGCCGTTCATGCCTTGGGTGCGGTAGTAGTACCAGGCAGTCCCATGTTCAAAAAAGGTGAACTACACTATATTCTTAGTGACAGCGGATCCAAAGTGGCAATTTTGGAAGATGATCTTTATGCAGTTTATGATAGTATTACGGATGAACTCCCTGAACTGGAGGCAGTAGTAGTAACATCATTGACAGAATACCTGCCGGAAGAACCCACTCTTCCTGTTCCACCAGATATCTTGATTGATCCTCCTGAATGTCCGGGGGCTATCCAATGGAAAGATTTCATTGATGGTGAGCCATTGGCTAAATTGGAGCAGTTGGATCCGGAAGACCTGGCCCAGCTTCAATACACCTCAGGCACTACCGGACATCCCAAAGGAGCTATGCTGGTGCATAGAAACATAATCTCCAAATGCACACTGTATTCCTATAATGCCAAAGGCAAGCCTGAAGATGTCAGCTTAACTGCCTTGCCCCTCTTCCATATCACTGGAATGATGGGCTCCATGTTAAAAGCGATATGGTGCGGCAGTACCATCTGTATTATTGCCCGCTTTGATCCTTTAACAGCCCTCAAGGCGGTGGATAAATACAAGATTACCGGCTTTGGTGCTGTTACCACTATGAATATTGCCTTGATCAACCATCCAGATGCAGATAAATATGATCTAAGCTCTTGGACTCTGGCCTGGATGGGAGGCGCTCCTCTGCCTCCTGCGGTTCAGGAGAAATATCTTAAGAGGGGTATCAAGCTGGCTGAGGGCTATGGTATGAGCGAAACCATGTCCACAGTTGCCCAAACCTTTGCCAAATGGATTAAACCTGGAGCAGTTGGAATGCCTTTCTCAGGGGTGGACCTTCGCATCGTGAACCCGGAAACCCTGGAGGATGTTCCCCTGGGTGAAGAAGGTGAATTATGGGTTTGTCATGAAAGCGTTGGGATCGGCTATTGGAATAAACCGGAAGCTACTGCCGAATCTTTCCCGGCTCCGGGCTGGGTAAGGACCGGCGACATTGCCAAAATTGATGAGGACGGATTTATATGGCTGTGCGGCCGGTTGAAAGAGATGATTAAGACCTCAGGATTCAGCGTATTCCCGGCCGAGGTAGAGGAATACATGTATAAGCACCCGGCTGTACTTGAATGCGCGGTGGTGGGTACACCTCACGAATACCGGGGCGAGGATGTCAAGGCCTTTGTGGTTCTGAAACCGGAGTATGTAGGAAAAGTAAGCGAACAAGAACTGGTGGAGTGGGCCAGAGAGCAGATGTCGGTATACAAATATCCACGGATCATTGAATTCAGAGACTCTCTTCCCAAGACCGGAACCGGAAAAATACTGCGTAAGGAATTAAAGGCGGAAGAATTGGCTAAAGCAAATAAATAGACCTTATTAGATACAGGACATTTTATTCTGAGTCTTACAGAAAAAGGGAAAAAGGCCGGAGTTTTCTGATTAAGGAACCCCCGGCCTTTATATTTCGGTATTTTCTTGGACTCAATAAGCAATTCCCTATCAGCTTGTGCCAAAGGATATTGGACTGTATGCTCCAGAATTAGGTTTTAATCCCCTGCTGGCGGATGATCTTAATCAGGAATACCCTATAATATCAAATTAACCCTGGTATACCACCAAGGCTAATTAAGTTATTTGCTATTAAAATAAGATGGGCCTAAAAACAAATGGCAGGGGAGAGAGGCCTCGAACCCCCAGCCCCTGGTTTTGGAGACCAGTGCTCTGCCAATTGAGCTACTCCCCTGCGTTTATAGCTTATTTATAAGGTATTGTCAGCAAAGTAAATTCTAGCATAAAACTTCTGCTGTATCAAGAGCTTTATTCTATGAAGCCTTTGCCAATTATTATAAGCGGGAGCGGGTAGGTATGTCCTCTTTTAATTCTTTGATTATTTCCACCAATCCCATAAATTTATTTCCTTGATACCAGGGTAATTGCATAACAAGTTTCGCTTTATCCTCGCCTTGAGCGATATAACATTTTTCACCTTGCTCAAGTAAGATCTCCTCAATCATTTTGCAGGCCTCTGGGGGATGGCAGTCAAACAAAGATTTCCCAATCAATTCCAGGCCTTGAGATTTGCCATAGTATTCTGCTGATCTTTTGTTCATGGCCAATATAGTACCTTTATTATCACAAATGGTAATAGCGGCTGGAAAGTCAGTAAACCAATCCATATTCATAGTTTTACCTCCGTAAGTATAGTCCTGGACAGGCAATAATATAAAGATAGCAGAATAAAAAGGGAATGAAAATAAACGCTGAAAAATTTTTTGCTTTGGAATATAATCTAAAATAATCCTATAGCTGGCATAATAATAGATAAAGATTAATACTTCTTACATAAGCCGGCCGCTCAAGGCAGGCATTAATAAATATTAGGGCGGTGAAAATAATGATAAGTGTTCTGGTGTTGATGGGTGGATTGTCCGAAGAAAGGGAAGTATCCCTTCGTAGCGGTAGTGGAATATATGACGCTTTAAAAAAGGTGGGTTACCAGGCTAAAACCTTGGACTTGAACCGGGATAACCTGGATCAGATTAAAGAGATTAATCCCGATGTAGTGTTCATAGCTTTACATGGAAAGTTTGGTGAGGATGGGACTGTACAAGGTTATTTGGATATTCTGGGTATACCTTATACTGGCTCTGGAGTGGAAACAAGCGCCATATGTATGAACAAAGGCACTACTAAAAAGATTCTCTGTTATGAAGGAATTCCTACTGCTGATTTCTTAATTATCAATAAGTCAGAATACCTTCAGAACCAGCAGCAAAACTCATTGCAGATAGTAGAGAAATTGGGCCTTCCCTTGGTAGTTAAGGCGGCTACCCAGGGTTCCAGTATCGGGGTTTATATTGTGAAAGACCAGGCGGGCCTGGATTCTGCTATTGAAGCAGCTTTTGCCTATGACCGGGAAGTGGTAATCGAGAAGTTTATTGATGGTCCGCAATTAACCGTATCCATAGTTGGAAATGAGGATCCCCTGGTCCTGCCCATTATTGAAATTACATCCGCCAATGAGTTTTATGATTATGAATCCAAATATACTCCTGGTATGTGTGAACACCTGATACCAGCCCGAATCAGCTCATCAGTGGAGGAAAAGGTTATCGAAATCAGCAAAAAGGTTTATACCTCCTTTAAATGTCTGGGATATGCCCGGATTGATTTTATGATTGATAAAGATGGAAATCCCTATGTCCTGGAAATTAACACCATACCCGGTATGACGGCTATGAGCCTGGTTCCGGATGCAGCCAGGGCGGCGGGCATTGATTATGAAGAACTGGTAGATCGCATAGTATGTTTGGCTCTGCAAAAATAGCTTTTGCTGGCAGGATGAGGTAAATAAACCGAAATTTGATAAAGATAGAGGTATATATATGACTAATTTTCTGCCAGCAGGTATAATTAACGAGAATCTGGAAGAAATACTGAAAAGGATAGATAGTTTAAGAGAACTGGCCCATAATTGCAGTACAGATATTCAGCAAGAACTCCAGGTATTGGAAAGGCTGGTATTAGAGTTGAATTTATTTATCGGCAGTTTCAGCTGTCAGCCTTTGATATATACCGGAGCTGGCAGTACTGAAGAAATAATTCAAAGACTGGAGTGGGCTTTGGCCTTTAGTGAAGAAGTGGACCCCCTGGAATTACTTAAGCTACAGAAGGATAATACTAAAAGAAAAGCATCTTTAAAATAATATAATATTAATCAGTCTTAATACCTTGAGATGATATCTTAAGGTTATTTATTGTAATCAGAACCGGTAAATCCATCCAAGCAAATGTTTAGGGAGGGCAGCAAATGTTAAGTTTAAACGACCTGGCCGCAAAACTAAAGGAAATCGATGGTCGTGGTTATAAAGCCTATAAGGATATACAGGGATGTTATCGCTCGGGGGATAGTTTATTATATATTGATTTCATTCAAGGGGATCCTTTTGCACCCCCAAGCAGAGTCAGGGTGCGAGTTCCCATGTCCAAAGCCGGATTACCTGCCTTTTTATATCAAGAACGGCGGCAAACAGCACTGGAAGACCTACTGATTCGTTATGTAAAGAGGAACATTAATAGCCATTATAAAGCTCAACCTGGACTGAAAAAAATGCTGATGATTGATGCCGGTCAGCAACAGGTATTAAAGCGCAGTTCATGTAAGGTCACCCCTGATTGGGTTGAAGTGCGTTTGAAAGTAGAATTACCGGCTGCCGGTCGGCGAATACTGGGGAGACAGGCTTACGAAATACTGGGACCAAGCTTGTTTGGAGTAGTGGAAGAGGCAGTAGTCTTTAATCCCCAGCGAAAGCAGGAAATGAGTGAATGGGTTTATTTATTCGAGGACCAGGAACATATACGTCAAAGCTTGCCGGACTTGGGATTAGTCGCTTTTGTAGCCAATGGATCTATTTTAGCCCGCATCAGTGGAAACAGTGATCTCCCCTTGCCCAATGCGGTTGCTTTTAAGAGCCCCCCCAGTATGGAAGTGGAGTTACCCACCATACATCATGGCCTAATAAAAGGGATGGGACTGCCTAAAGGGGTGAGCTTAATTGTCGGAGGCGGGTATCATGGTAAAAGCACCTTGTTAAAGGCCATTGAGAAAGGGGTCTATAATCACATCCGGGGAGATGGTAGGGAATGGGTTATCAGCAGTAATAATACTGTAAAAATCAGGGCCGAGGATGGACGTAGAATCGAAAAGGTTGACATAAAATATTTTATTGACAACCTACCGGGAGGAGAGGATACCCAGCAGTTTTCCAGCGTCAATGCCAGTGGGAGCACTTCACAGGCTGCTAACATTATGGAAGCTATAGAAATAGGCTCAGATCTCCTACTTATGGATGAAGATACCAGTGCCACTAATTTCATGATAAGAGATGCCAGGATGCAGGCTCTGGTAGCCAAAGAAAAAGAGCCCATAACTCCTTTCATAGACCGAATAAGATCTCTTTATGAAAAACATGAGATATCAACCATACTGGTAATCGGGGGAGCGGGCGATTACCTGGACGTCGCAGACCGGGTAGTTATGCTGGATGCTTATCAGGTTTATGATGTAAGCGCCCGGGCAAAAGAGGTAGCCAGATCCATTGAGAGTAATCGTCTATCAGATGTAAAGGATGATCAACTAAAGTACAGAAATAGGATAATAAAGAAAGTTCAACTGAAGAATTCAAGCCGGGATAGAGTAAAGGTATCGGCCAAGGGGTTGCACACCATCCTGGTGGGGCAGGAGAAAGTGGACTTGTCCGGCCTGGAGCAATTACTTGACAGCAGCCAAACCCGGACTATTGCAGAGTGTTTGGCCAATCTGGAAAGATACCTGGTGGGTCGAGTAAGTTTTAAACAACTGCTTGATTCCATTTATGAAGACCTGGAAACAGATCTGGCCCAGGTTACATCATATAAAGCAGGAGTGCACCCTGGTGACCTGGCTCTACCTCGCAAATATGAACTGGCTGCAGCCATAAACCGTCTCCCTTTTCTGCAAATTGAATGATTCTAAGTAATTAAATACAACGCTTGGGGGATTCTGCCCCTTCAATAACACATGAGCCGGGGATTGCAAAAAGATAGGCTTAGGCTAGTAAATAGAGTATTGATGAAAATAAATCCGCTTTTGGGCAGGGTATTAAGTGGGGGATGTCTAAGAGATAATATAATTCTTAAGGTCGATCCGCTTATGACAATTAAATGGCAGGCCAGGGTCTGCTTAAGTCATAAATCACCTTTTGAACCTATGTGGTTTTATGGTACCCTATATTTATGGACCATCCAATTAGGAGGAAAGACAAAATCACAAGGATGGCCGGGAAATCCAGGTGTATTAAATATTTGGAGGAGATAGGAAATGGAACAGAGAATTAACGGCAGCACGATCAGACTGATAGTATTCATTTTGATCCTGGGTGTACTGTCGCTCTTCGCTGGACTTTATGCCGAGTGGCTATGGTTTGATTCTGTAAATTTCGCTAGTGTTTTTACTACTATC
>JAAYNQ010000013.1 GCA_012520725.1 Syntrophomonadaceae bacterium
GGTGCAAATTTGTAGGGGCGGTCTTCGACCGCCCGGGGTATAATGCCCCGATATCCGGTGTTTATCGACGATGTCGTCTTTGCTGCGGTATTCCGGTGGATGACCCGGCGGGCGACCGCAGGTCGCCCCAACGGGCTTACGGCGGGATTTTCGTGCAATCGTCAGGCGAGCGACCGCAGGTCGCCCGTACGGGCTTGGTATTTAAGTTCCCATGAAAATGGTTTATCTCGATTCTGGTGGTATTAATAGGTGCAAATTTGTAGGGGCGGTCTTCGACCGCCCGGGGTATAATGCCCCGATATCCGGTGTTTATCGACGATGTCGTCTTTGCTGCGGTATTCCGGTGGATGACCCGGCTGGTGACCGCAGGTCGCCCCTACGGGCTTACGATGGGATTTTCGTGCAATCGTCAGGCGAGCGACCGCAGGTCGCCCGTACGGGCTTATGACGGGATTTTGGGTAATCGCCACAGCTGCCTTTTCAGTAGGTACAGCAGCCCGGAAAGACTGGTACCTTGGTAGAGTAGGCCCGGCTCCATAGTCCCAAATATTTTTACAATATCACATAATTAAGGCAGTATTTATCCCACATTTATAGCTTAAATTATTATCAAAGATAATTACATAAATTCCAAGGTTAATATTTTCTTGATGAAGGAGGTGGGAAAACTATAACGAAACTCGTTGCTTCGATAATAGGCAGGGAGAAAAATTCCCCTGTAGCTGTCGGAGGGTTTCCTTTGACAAAGCTTTTTCCCCAAAACATAGTCAAGGATACACATCAGGCAGTATATTTATCGAGCAAGATAAATTTGATAAAATGTATTTCAGATACCCTTCCTCTTAAACTAAATTAAGCTAGAGCATGAACAAGTCCAGGAGGACAGACAATGTCTTACAAAATTTACCTGGTAGAAGACGAAGAAAACCTGAACGAACTCTTATCCTCTTATCTCTCCAAAGAGGGCTGGCAAGTCCAGCCCTTTTTGTCTGGAGAAAAGGCCCTGCAGGCCATACCCGAGCGACCCGACTTATGGATATTGGATATCATGTTGCCCGATATAGACGGTTATCGCTTACTTCAGTATATAAAGGCCGATGATCCGTCCATACCGGTCATCTATATATCGGCTCGGGATGCAGAACTGGACCGGGTTCTGGGTTTGGAAATGGGCAGCGACGATTACCTGCCCAAACCCTTTTTGCCCCGGGAGCTGGTGATCAGAACCCGCAAATTGTTGGAGCGGGTATATAATGAACCCAAATTTGATAAGAGCCTGATAAAAGTCCCGCCCTACCTGATTGATGAACAGAGACGCAAAATAATGCAGGCCGGGAAGGAAATCGATTTAACCTCCAAGGAATTCGATTTAATGGTACTGCTGGCCCGCAACCAGGGACAGGCCTTCTCCCGGGAGCAGGTTTTGGACCATGTCTGGGGCACAGACTATGTAGGCTCGGATCGGGTAGTGGATGACCTGGTAAGAAGGCTGCGCAGGAAACTGCCCGAATTTAGAGTAGAAACCATCTATGGTTATGGTTACCGGTTGGTGAAATCATGAAAAACAGCCCTCTGGCATTCCAAATATGGAGTATCTTTGTGATTATCACCATCGGGATATCCACTTTATTCATGCTGCTGGTACCCTGGGCTTTGCGAGACTTTTTTACCCAGCATACCTATGCCACTATTCGGGAAGCCCAGTCCATATACATTAACAATGGTAAAATGCTGAAGGATATTCATGATATTGCGGAATGGGATCAGATCCAGCAACAATACCAGACCGTCAAGCATATCCTCTTTTTGCAGGATGGACAGGTTTTAGCCGGCTCCACCTCCCTGCTGATATTTAACAACTATAATTTTATACTGGAGGAAGCCCGGGTGCAGCAAGCAGCAGCCCAGCAATATGTAAGAACCATCGATGGGGAAAAAATGTATTATATTATTCGCCAGGGAGAATTGGCCGGTTTTCCGGTCTATTTGTTTTCCTATACCTGGGAAGCCTACCAGAATGACCTGGTAGAGAATCTATTTTCCCAATTGTTGTGGTTAATCGCCATTATCCTCTTGGTGAGCTGGATTCCTTCATTTCTCATGGCCCGCTATATCACCAAACCCATCATCAAGATGGAAAACCACGTCCGAGATATAGCTAACCGGAATTGGTATGAATCCATAGACGTAGATCGGGATGACGAAATCGGCAAACTGGGACAGTCTATAGAGCGGATGAGAAAACAGCTGGTAGAACAAGAGGATATGCAGCGCAGCTTCCTGCAGCATATATCCCACGAGTTAAAGACCCCGGTTATGGTTATCCGCAGTTATGCCCAGGCCATTGCCGACGGGATATTCCCCAAAGGAGGCCTGGAAGGATCCATTGAAGTAATAGATAAAGAAGCAGCCCGCATGGAAAAAAGGGTTAAAGACCTGCTCTATCTGACCAAACTGGATTTTTTTATGACCAAACGGGTTGCGGAAGAAACTATTAGAATAGCTGATCTGATCGAAAACATAGTAGAATTGCTGCGGTGGCAGCGCCAGGAACTCAACTGGCAGCTGGACCTGGAAGAAATAGAATTCAAAGGTAGCCTGGAACAATGGAAAGTAGTGATGGAAAACCTGCTGGATAACCAAATCCGTTATGCGGATACCATTATTGTAATAAGGGTGAGCCAGCGTTTAATAAACAAACAGCCCTATATGTTTATCCGCATATTCAATGATGGTCCTCCCCTGGAAGAGGACTTGATCGACCGCCTGTTTGAAGAATACCAGCAGGGCTTTAAAGGCCAATTCGGCCTGGGACTGGCCATTGTCAGGGAAATAGTAGGCCACCACAGTGGTAGAATATGGGTCAATAACGAAGAAGAGGGAGTGGCCTTCTATCTGGAAATCCCCATTATCTAATGAGCCCCTGGCTTAAGATATAGCCCGGCCCGCTTTTAGAACCCAAAAGGTCCAGGGGGTTACACTTGTGTTGCGGCGCCAAAGCCAGGGCCTCCCTTTCAATCCCCCTTCATCAAACCCAAAGCCGGCAGCTGTAAGGCTAAGGGTTATTCCGCCCCTCCTGTAAAAGGTTACACTTCAGTTACACAAATGGATACAACAAGCTAATGCTTCCATCATTATCCATTGGGCGACCGACTTTTCGTTCTGTCTGTCCCCCGGTTACACCTTATGTATTAAAAGGATACACTTGGCTCCATTTTCACTGTCCCCTGGAAGAACTATAAAATCTTATTAGTGGGTAAATAAAGGATCATTATGGCGCCTTGACAGGGAATAGTAAACAATAATCCCGGTTTGGCACGTTATTTGCATTAATAGTCTCCAGGGGAAAAAGCATCCAGAGCCAAAATAGCAGTTTTTATCATACATAGCCGAAGCCAAATCTATAATAACAGTCGGATATCTGACACTATTCGCAGCAAAAATGTCAGCAAATGGGCATAAAGTGAAGTTATTCACTTAATTTGCTATCATTTCAGGCAACAAGGCTAGAAGAACTCTAAACTGGATGATAAACATCAAGAGGGTAAATAAATCAATTCCCAGCTCTTATCTGTAGTCTGATTTATTCCAGCCCTATCCGATGCTATGTTAATTGCTACAAATTCGTTAAATCTGTAGTGGGGGGGACAAAACAGATGAGAAAAGCAGAGCCAAATGTCTTAATAGTATCCGGTCGCAACAAACGTATGAGCTATAATGTAGCCGCACATTATACCAGCCTGGGAGCAGTAGTGATGATAGTAGAGTATAACCTGCGATATAAGCATCTCATAATTGAAAATCTGAATGAAAAAGGGGTCAAATATGCCTCCATTACCAGGGAAGTAAGTGATGAGCTGGAGGCTCGGGAAGTATTGCACAACTACCTGGAAGACTGCAGCAAATTCGCGGTAGTAATTAATCTGGCCGGTGAAAGCAGTGCTGTTGCCGGCAGATTAAGCGAAACCCTGGATCCGGAAGGAGGAGTACTTTACACTGACGTAATGGGCTGCTGTAGCTATTGCTAATACCGACTCAAACGGGGAAAAAGAGGCACAAGGGGACGGCAGAGTGGGCGAAAAATTTGTACCCACACTTGCCGTCCTCTTGCCTCTTGTAAGAAAAAGCCCTTTTTTACATATAAACTATAAAGCAACTGACGAGCTACTGGTATAATTAGAGGCAGGTAGGAAAGGGTGAGATTATGGGAAACATTGTTAAAGGACGGGGAAAAGCTGCTGCCTTCATGGCTTTACTTATGCTTATCCTTTTTGTTTTTGGCAGTCTGAGCGGCTGCGGATCGGCTTATAAGCAGAGCGCCGAGGACAGCGTTCAGCCGGGGGCACCGGAGTACAGGGTTGAAAACCGTGATTATGGCAGTGATGGTATGCCCTCCAGCCAGACGGTAGAATATGATAAATCAGGCTCGGCCTTGCCCCAAGAAAGAAAAGTTATACAAGACGTAAGCCTCTTGCTTTCAGTAAATGATGTGAGTCAGGCTATAGACCGGATCATGAAAATCGCTGAAGAGAACCAGGGCTATACGGTAAGTAGCAATTTGGCTCGGGGACAGGATTGGGTACGAGGGGAAGTGAGCATCAAGGTACCTTCTCCTCGCCTGAATACAGTGACCCAGGCCATAACAGACTTAGGAGAGATCAGGGACAAAAGCGTATCCACCCAGGATGTCACGGAAGAATATTATGATTCTCAGGCCCGATTAGCAGTGTTGAACAAAAAAGAAGAGCGTTTGCTGGCTTTGATGGACGAGGCCAAGACCATCGAAGAAATAATAAAGGTGGAAAACGAGTTAACCCGGGTCAGGACCGATATAGAGGTGCTGCAGGGCCGGCTCAAATATCTGGATAATGCCACTGGCTACAGCTCCATTTCAGTTTCCTTGAATCAGAGCTCAGGCAGCAAAGTAGAGGTGCCGAAAGGGACCATGGGCAAAGCCTTGAAGTCCTTTATTGAAAGCACTAATAATTTAGCCGAGTTCATGAGTGATTTCTTCATTATATTAGTAGCCCTGATACCCTGGGCCATAGTCTTAGCTCTGCTGTTCTGGCTCTTATGGCTGGGCAAGAATAAATACCACTGGGGCTTCAAAAGGAATAAAAAGCGACCCGACGATAGCCCACCCAACAAAGAATAACGATAACACCCAATATGTGCATTATTTATCCGTTTCGGGTTTGGTAACGATATTCCGGCGAATGAACCGGCGGGCGACCGCAGGTCGCCCCTACAGGCTTA
>JAAYNQ010000148.1 GCA_012520725.1 Syntrophomonadaceae bacterium
GAAGTCTTGATGCATTTAAGGAATTTGAAAAAGAAAAAAACCGAAGTATCAATATATGATCCGATTGGTTATGACAAAGAAGGCAATGAAATTGCCCTCATAGACATATTGGCTGAAGATAATGAGATTGTAGATATGGTGGATATGAAACTGCAGGGAGAGAAAATCCTATCCAAGATTGATGTGCTCAGTGACAGGGAACGGCAGATCATAGAGATGCGCTACGGGGTGTTCAGCGGCTATAAAGAACCCCAGCGAGAAATTGCCCGGAAAATGGGGATTTCCCGTTCGTATGTTTCCCGCATTGAGAAAAGGGCTTTAAAGAAGCTGATTAGGGAACTCAGTACAGAGGCCTAAATATATCAATTGATAAAATAGCTGCCCCAAAGACAGCTTTTTTATTTGCTCAATATGGGAGTAAAGCGTATCCGCTATAAGCACTGGCCAAATAGAGCAGGGGGGGAGAGTACCTGTGAACTAAAACAGGATACGGGTTTAAGTGATTTCCAGCTTGCTAAGCTCTACAGCATCAGTAAAAGCGTGCTCATGTTTCCTGAGGCTCCAAAGTCCCCCTCTTCTTACTACCAAGCTCAGCAAATTTCCCTGGAATGTATTCCTTAATTAATTCCCGCTTTTTTCAGCAATTCTATGAAATGGTGCAGTATGGAAGCGGTGAGTCCCCATATTATTTCTCCTTCCCAGTTATAAAAGTATTGAGGAATCCTACCCCTGCGAAAGGGATAATTCCGGCCGTAGGGAATCAAGTGGAAGGGGAAATCTTCCGGGGGACGGGCGGAGGTTTCAATATAATGTACTTCAGGTTGGTTTTCCAGGAAAAATTTCAGAGGAATTAATAATACCTTTTCCACTTCAGCCTGGTTAATATTTAAGCTGCTCAGATCTTTGACTATAGCCAGAAAAGGAATAATGATGGAACTAAAGGTGCTAACCATTATATCCAAGGGAGCTATAACCTCAAAGCATTCAGGGGCCAGTCCCAGTTCCTCACTGCTTTCTCTAATAGCGGTATATTCGCTGTCATCATCACTTGGTTCCCGGGTGCCACCGGGAAAACATATTTCTCCCGGTTGGCGCTTCATGGTCCTGGCTCGCTTTTCAAACAATACATAACATTCTCCACTATCAAAGAATAGAGGTAAGAGTACCGCTGATTTAATAGTATTCTCATGCCCTAGGATCTTGGCTTTACGTCCGCTAAAAGAACGTATTATATCTTCCCGCAAACTTTTATCCTCCTATAATTCCATTGCTTGTCGGGCTTTCTCAATAAGCCTGCTTAAGCCGGATAATAGTCATCCCCAAGAGCATATCTTGAGCAATATGGCGCATAGCTGTACCTTTGTGATACCTGCTTACGATTTTCATGGTAAAATATTTTTAACCCAATAACAAGTCATAATAGGCAAATACTAGATTGATTTCCTAAATGGAGCAGATTAAACATGCCTATACGTAAATATGAACAGCTGCTAAAACCCTTAACAATAAACTCTATGGAAGTGTCCAACCGGGTAGTGATGCCTCCCATTACTACTGTTTTAGCCAATTGGGATGGTAGTGTTAGTGAGGCTATGCTGGCATATATGGGGCGAGTGTCATCAAGTGGAGCCGCTCTATTCATTACTGAAGCGACTGCGATTCATCCTGATGGTATGGAAACGCCGGGGATGCTGGGAATATACCATGATCGTTTTATTAATGGGCTCAACCGATTAGCCCGGACCATACAGGCAAATGGGGCTAAGGCCATGATTCAGATTTATCATGTAGGCCGGGAAAGCAGGTTTCAGCTAGAGAGAGGCCGAGCAGTAGCCCCATCTGCCTTGCCAGGCATATATGGAATAAAACCCCGGGAATTACAGTTGGAGGAAATTCAGCAGCTTATAAAAGGCTTTGGAGAGGCAGCAGTCAGAGCTAGGAAAGCCGGCTTTGATGGAGTTGAACTGCATGGAGCTCATGGCTACCTGTTGATGCAGTTTTTATCCGGCCTATCCAATCAGCGTGAAGATGAATATGGGGGTAATTTTAGGCAGCGGGCTCGTTTCATCCTGGAGGTCATTAAAGAGGTGCGCCGGCGAGTGGGACAAGATTATCCACTATCCCTTAGATTATCGGCTGAAGAGTACCTGCCGGGGGGATATGGCATTCAGGATATGGAGGCAATAGTCAACCTTTTTGTCCAGGCAGGAATAGATATGATTCATGCTTCATTTGGAACTCCAGCCAGTCCAGGGGGCATAGTATGCCCCAGTATAGAACATCCGGCCGGATTTAGCGCTGATCTAGCCGCCAGAATCAAGCAAAGGGCAGGAGTGCCGGTGATAGCGGTAGGGAGATTCACCCGTCTCGAGCAGGCCCAGGCTGTATTAGTCCGGGAGGAGGCAGATTTAATTGCTTTTGGCCGTCAGCATCTGGCCGACCCGGACTTTTTCAAAAATGCCCTGAAAGGACGGGATGATCTGACCTTTGAATGCCTGGCCTGTAACCAGGGTTGTATAAGACACCTGTACCTTGGTAAAGGTATTCGTTGTGCTATTAATCCCGTTACCGGTCAGGAAATGATTTATCCGGCGACATCCAGCGCCAGGCCCCGGAGGGTGCTGGTAGTGGGGGGAGGACCGGCTGGTTTAAGTGCGGCCTGGCAGGCAGCTCGCCTGGGACATCAGGTATTGCTGCTGGAGCAGGAGCTGGAGTGGGGAGGGCAGATCCGGATAGGGGCCAGAGCCCCTTACAAAGAGGCTTATGGTCGATGGCTGGAACGGCTGGCCCAGTCAGCGGTCAGGGCGGGAGCGACTATAAAGTTGGGGGTAAAAGCGGATAAGGACTTTATTCGCCAGCAAGCCCCGGATGTAATTATTATTGCTACCGGCGCCAAGGGTTGCAGGCCGGCAATTCCCGGAATTGACTCGCCTCAGGTGGTAGAGGCAGCCCAGGTAATGCAGGGTGAGGTGCCGGTGACAGATCATACGGTCATTATAGGTGGGGGGCTGGTGGGAATGGAGACCGCCGATTATTTGCGAGCCCAAAAGGTAAATGAGGTAAGGGTAATAGAGGCTGGCTCGCGTTCACCGGTAAAAAAGTTCACCGGGCATGGGTATCTGCTGCATCAACGTTTGCAGCAGGCAGGGTATAGCTTATGCCTGAATGCCCGGGTGGTTAAAATACTGGCTGATTCTGTGGTCATAGAGAAAGAGGGCCGTAAAGAACTGCTGTCTCCAGTAAAACAGGTCATTATTGCAACAGGCAGCAAATCAAGTAATGAATTGACTCAGGCTCTGGACCGGGAGAAGACTCCCTATTATTTAATTGGAGATGCCCGTCAGCCTCGGGGTATATTGGAAGCAGTGGAGGAGGGAGCCCGGGCAGCCTGGAACATAGAATGAAAATTCGCCGGCGCTGCTGGAATTGGTATTCCTACCTCTCCCCATAAGAGCTGGTAATCAGGAACTTGAAGATGACTCCAGGCTTGAACACTATTAAAATAAAAGGAGATAAAGTCCGAAGGATAGTATTTTAGTGATTAGTTACTTATTGGACTGAATATAGATGTAATATGATTTATCTTACTGAAAAGAACAAGGATCAACACAGGATTGGCTACCTGCTGCAACAGGTGTAAGACAGGGGTGGGATAATGACAGAACTACGTAGAGATTTGATCAGAGATAACTGGGTTTTAATAGCTAACGGCAAGGCCTTGAAACCTTCCGCTTTCCCTATCAATAAAAGCGCCAAAACTTGTCCTCTGGGTGATGAAGTCTGCCCATTTTGCGAGGGGAATGAAGCACTAACCGGTGGGGAGTTGGATGCTTTTCGGCAGCCTGCCTCGCTGCCCAATGAGAAAGGGTGGCTGATTAGAACCGTACCCAACAAGTTTGCTATGTTTAAGTTAAACCGGGATGATTTAGGGTATCAATCCAATGGAATATATGCTCGTTGTCATGGACTGGGGCATCATGAGGTAGTAATCGAAACCCCCCGGCACGGAATACAACTGCATGAACTTTCGGCTGAACAGGTATCTCTGCTTCTCAAGATGCTGCAGAAGCGATTTAAGGTTTTAGCCGGGGATGATCGAATTAAATACATCCAAATATATAAAAACAAAGGCTTGTTTGCAGGAGCCTCCCAGGATCATAGTCACAGTCAGATTCTGGCTTATCCTATGGTACCGACTCATAATTCAGGGGTTAACAAATTCTTTAGAGAAAAAGGCCGCTGTCTATTGTGTCAGGTGATCGAGGAAGAGCTGGGCCAGGACAGAATAATCTATGAAAGTCAACATTTCATAATACTTAGCCCATATGCTCCCAGGTTTTCTTATGAAGCCTGGATAATACCCAAAAAGCATCAGGAGTACTTTGCAGATATTGATGAGGCCCAAATCCAGGATTTACAGGCCTTGTTAAGAGGCTATCTGGGGTCCATGCTTGCTTTGCTGGACAATCCTTCTTATAATATTATGATAAACAGCGCCCCGGTAAATGTTTCGGGGCATGATGGGTATCACTGGTATATGGAAATAGTCCCCCGTTTGGTAGTATCCAACGCGGTTGAAATTGCCAGCGGCTATTTTATCAATCCAGTGGATCCGGAGTCAGCGGCGCAATTGCTCAGGGACGGGCTTCTTATCCAGTTTTAGTTGTTTTAAGCTTTAATTATCCGCGAAACTCCAAGCAAACCCGGGAAAATACAACTATTTGCCGGGGAATGAATTTTAGACTGGGGAAAAAATATGAAGATGATTTATCCAAATATTTATGTGGATTCCATACATGATATTGCCCTGGAAGAGTTAAAGAAAAGGCGGATAAAGGGCTTTATTCTGGATCTGGATAATACCATTACTTTATGGAATAGCAATGATATCAGCATTCAGGTGGAGGAATGGTTTAAGAAAATAAAAAGTATGGGTTTTAAGGCCTGTATATTATCTAATAATGGAGAAAAACGGATTGTTAAGGTGGCCCAACAGCTGGACATTCCATATATTCATAGAGCTGCCAAGCCTAATCCCCGCTCGTTTTTAAGGGCGATGCATTTAATGGGCTTGCAGAAGGAAGAAACGGCGGTAATAGGGGATCAGTTATTTACCGATATCCTGGGTGGAAACCGGGCCGGGTTATTTACTATTTTAGTGGTGCCCCTGGATCGAAGAGAATTTTTCGGCACCAAAATATCCCGTATGATGGAAAAGCTGGTAATGCATAAAATACGCCGACAACAAGCCAAAAAATGAAGATCGCCAGGTAAGGAAATGTTAACATTAATTTACTGCTTGGGAGCGAATGATTGCATTCGCTTAAATTTTAATGGGGGATTATTATGGGAATTAATTGCTCTACCGGATATCTGGCCATTATAGGCTACCCTCTGGGGCACAGTCTTTCTCCACTGATGTACAATGAGCTATTTCGTCGCCTCCACTTAAATTATCTCTACTTACCCTTTGCCACCCATCCGGAGGATTTGGAACAGGTTTTGAACGCTTTAAAAGCCCTTAATTTTATAGGCTTTAATGTGACCATCCCCTTTAAACAAAAGGTAATTCCTCTATTGGATGAACTGTCCGATGAAGCCCGGGCTTGCCAGGCAGTTAATCTGGTAAAAAAAGAAGGAAAGTTGTTAAAGGGTTATAATACCGATGGAGCCGGCTTGGTCCGGGGATTAGAGGAGAACGGTATTAGTCCCCGGGGGCGGGTCATGTTTATCGGGGCCGGCGGAGCAGCCAGGTCCATTGCCTGGGCTATGGCCCGTAAAGGCATGCTAAAGGCATATTTTTTGGATATCGATCATGAGCAGGCAGAATCCATGGCCACTTTTATTACTAGCCAGTGCTCAGTTCCCGCTTCAGCGGCCCTAATGACGCCAGAAAATTTCGCAGATATATGTCCCCAAATCGATATGCTCATTAATTGTTCCCCGGTGGGAATGTCGCCTGGGATAGATGAGGCTCCGGTGGAAAGTCTGGAACTCTTAAACCATGATACCATAGTATGCGATATAATATATAACCCGCGTAGGACCAAACTGCTGCGAATGGCTCAATCCAGAGGCTTAAAAACCGTCGATGGTTGGCCTATGTTCATTAATCAAGCCTTGCTCACCCTGGAAATCTTATTGGAGCAGAGTTTTGAGGCCCGGGAACTGGAGGAGGGCATTTCTCACTATGTCCAGGTGTAAAGGCTTCACCCTGATTGAATTGATGGTGGTTTTGCTGATTCTGGGCATAACTCTATCCCTGGCCTGGCCTCGCCTGGATCGTAGTTATCAGCGCTATGCCCTTAATAGCTCGGCCGCGCAGTTGGCCTGGACCCTGCGGGAAGCCCGCAGCGAAGCCATGCTTAAGGGGCAGACCAGCAGTATAAGGTTTTATGTATCCTTGAATCGCTATCGAAGCGATGAGCAATCTTACTACCTGTCCAAAGGAATACAATATGTAGGTCAACCAACTTTTCCCAGTCGTATTGGAGATATTCCGGTATGCAGTTTCAATGCTACCGGGGCCCCTGCAGGAGGTGGAACAGTGGTTTTAAAGAACCGTCTCAATGATAAAAAGTATATAATAGTGAATCCGGTGCTGGGAAAAGTAAGAGTATCTGACAAGCCACCAGAAAACTGGTAATGGCTGGCTAAGGATATAAGGATGCTTTATCACTTATTGTTTATATTTAGTAGGCCGGGCTGAAGCAAAGATGGTTGTGAGTATTATTATAAAACGTACCTGGCCAAGAGAATTACCGACCGAATTTATGGGAAAGTGCCGTAAGCATTGGTTTTAATAATTGCGTCCAAACAGTTTGGCGGTGGATATACGATCAAAAAATAGGAGGTAAATACTTTGCTAAAGTTTTATACTGCCGGGGAATCCCATGGCCGGGGACTGGTAGGAATAATAGAGGGTATGCCTGCTGGTTTAGAAATTGATCAGGATCAAATAAACCAGGAACTCAGGCGCAGGCAGCAAGGATATGGCCGGGGAGGGCGAATGAAGATAGAAAAAGATGAGTTGAATATCTATTCTGGAGTCAGAAACTGCCGGACACTGGGTACCCCTATTGCTTTTATCATAGACAACCAGGACCACCAGAACTGGCAGGATATTATGGGCAGTGGAGTATGTGAAAAAGCAGAAGAGAAAGCAGTGAGAAGACCAAGGCCAGGACATGCGGATTTGCCCGGAGCTATTAAATACAATCAGGCGGATATGAGAAATGTGTTGGAACGGGCTAGTGCCAGAGAGACGGCGGTCCGGGTGGCAGCGGGGGCATTTTTTAAGCAATTATTGGCCTACTTTAACATATATATTTATAGCGAGGTTATTTCCATAGGAGATGTGAACTATCCCGGATATAAGCTGGAAGCGGGAAAGTTAGAAGAATTCATAAGTAAGGTAGAAGCCTCCCCGGTGCGTTGCGGGAGTCTGCAGGTAGGGGAAGAAATGATGCAAAGCATAAAGCAGGCTATGGAAATGGGGGAATCCCTGGGGGGTTGTTTTACGGTAGGGGCCATTGGGGTACTTCCGGGCTTGGGCAGTCATGTGACCTGGGAGAGAAGATTGGATGGCAGGATAGCTGCTGCCCTGATGAGCATTCCTGCTATTAAAGGAGTGGAAATTGGGGAAGGTATAGCCAGTGCCAGCAAGCCCGGTTCTCAGGTACATGATCAGATTTACTATACCGCGGATCAGGGGGTGTATCGAAGGAGCAATCAGGCGGGTGGAATTGAAGGAGGCATAAGCAATGGGGAAACCATTTGGGCCCGTGCTTATATGAAACCAATACCCACTTTAATGAAACCGCTGGACAGTGTTAATACCCAAAGCTGGTCCGCAGAAAAAGCAGTCGTCGAAAGAAGCGATGTGTGTGCAGTCCCAGCCGCCTCGGTAGTAGGCGAGGCCATGATGGCCTATGTCATAGCCGGGTCCTGCATGGAGAAATTCGGCGGAGATAGTATTAGAGAATTGGAAGCAAGGTATAATGATTACCGGACTTATATAGAAAAGGTGTGGAAATGGAAAAAAATATAGTATTAATTGGTTTTATGGGCACAGGAAAGAGCACTATCGGCATGAAATTAGCCGAGAAATTGAAGATGCAGTTTATTGACATGGACCGGGAAATAGAGAAACTTACCGGGATGAGCATAGCCACCCTGTTTAAAAAACATGGAGAAATAAGATTTCGTTCAGAAGAAAGCCTGATGTCTAAAAAATTAGGGGCTCGCAGTAATTTGGTTATAGCTACTGGTGGTGGAGTGGTGCTGAACTCCGAAAATGTGGAGGCCTTAAAAAAGACTGGTATACTGGTATGCCTGGAGGCCAAACCGGAAGTGATCCTGGCCCGGATTAACCGGAAAAAGGGTAGCAGGCCCTTGTTGAAAAAGAATTTGGGAATAGAGGATATTGAAAAGATGCTGGCGGAGCGGGAAGAGCATTATGCTCTGGCTGACTTCAGAGTGGATACCAGTAACAAGGAAATGGATAAGATTGTTCAGGAGATCATCCAAATCATCAGAAACAGCAGTAATCGGAGAGTGGGATAATCATTAATCCGGTCGTCAGGAAGGATGATAGAGGTGCGTGAGGTAAGGGTTGATCTGGGACAGGACAGGTCTTATAGAGTAATTATCGGGTCCGGGATTTTGTGGCAACTGGGAAGGCTGACTAAAGATATAAAAGGTCAGCCTAAAATAATGCTTATCAGCAATCCCTTGGTATTTGATTTATATGGAGCAAAAGCAGTAGATTCCCTGCGTGGGGCAGGTTTGACCGTTAATATAGCCCTTATGCCGGATGGGGAGGAATACAAGAACCTGGAACAGCTTCAACTCATGCTGGATGAGGCGGCCCGGGTTGGTTTGGAACGTTCCAGTGTCATTATAGCTCTGGGAGGTGGGGTAGTAGGAGATCTGGCCGGCTTTACTGCTTCCATATACCAGCGCGGTATTGCTTTTATTCAGGTACCTACCACTCTCTTGGCCCAAGTGGACAGTAGTGTAGGAGGTAAAACGGCGGTCAATCATCCCCGGGGAAAAAATCTGATCGGCACCTTTCACCAACCGGCCTTGGTCTTAATAGACACGGCTACTCTGGATACCCTGAGGGAAGAAGAATTCCGGGCCGGCTTGGGAGAGGTGGTAAAATATGGTATTATCTTGGACCAAAATCTATTTCAACTGCTGGAAAAAGAAGCCCAGGGACTATTAAAGCGGGAAGCTGAAGTAGTGCAGGAAGTGGTTTATAGATGTGTCCGGATTAAAAGTCAAATCGTAGCCCAGGATGAGAAAGAAGCGGGTTTGAGAATGATTCTAAATTTTGGTCATACCTTTGCTCATTCCATAGAGAAGTTAGGCCACTATAAAGAAATTAAACATGGACAGGCAGTGGCTATTGGTACCCTGATGGCTTCCATATTAGCCCGGAATATGGGCAAAATTGATTCGACCCAACTCAGCAGAATTGTGCATTTGTTCAGGTGCCTGGGAGTGTCGCTAAAGGTACCCGATTACCCGGCCCAAATGATATATGAGGGTATGTTAAATGATAAGAAAGTTAAAGATGAGGGCTTGAGAATAATAGTTCCCCAAGGAATAGGGGGGTATGATATTATTTATAACCCGGCTCCGGATAGCATTATAGAAGCCATAAGAGAAGCAAAGGATTACCCATACGGATGCAGATATGAAGCGCTCAATGATTGAGGTTTTCCCAGTGTTCCATGGCTTCAATCAATTCTACATAGGCCTCATCTCCTTCTCGCAAGGCAATATAGGCCTTAATTCTGGCCAGATTAAGGTTAATAGCGTTAATTTCATCTTTTTCCACACTGTATTGTATGCGGGGCACTACTTGCCGCCAGGAGAGCATTAAATAGCGGCAGTTTTTTTCTGCCTGCTCCCAATCCTCCCTCTGCAAAGAATGCTCTAAGTCAGAAAAAGGCTTTGACATAGGGCGAGCCCAATAATTACCGCTGTTCATTAGCAGCGCAAAAGCGATTAATACCAGCGATACAATAAGATAATAAGCCCACTTTTTCATTAAATCATCGCTTTTCATTTAACCATCCCACCTGATCCAGATATTTATCAATATATAGTTTAGAGCTGGCTGGATTATATGATGCTACAAATACCTCGGAGGGGTCATTAATCCCTTGTAGTTTAAGCTGGGTATTTAACCACAGGCGATCTAACCCGACTGCTGAAAGATTGCTGTCTACTACTACCCCGGCATAGATTACTTCCGTACTTACTCCGCTGGCGGAAGGGGCAAGTTGCAGGTCCTTCGGGGTAACATACTGGTACTCCGGCTTTAAGAGTACTGATAGTTGACCATTGGTTTCCAGTATGGCTACATCTACCTGGCTGATATCAAAGACGTTTTTACTCCTAAGCTGTTTTAGCAAATCTGCAATGGTGTATCTGAGTTTTCCCATATTTTCTTCCATAATCAAACCGTTTTTGATCAGAACAGTAGGTTCGCCCACCAAATAATCATTTACTTTTTTGGACTTTAAAGTTAATACTTGAAGGATAAAAACCGTTACCGTCCAGGTCAACAAACCTACCCAATGAGGCCAGGCCCGGCTACTTAAGTCTACCGACAAAGTTGCCGCTATAGAGCCGATGGTAATACCCAAAACATAGTCAAAAAAGCTTAATTGGCTAATTTCCTGTTTGCCCAATAAGCGGGCAAAAATAAATAAGGTAAAGAAAGCGATCAGGCTTCTTGCCAGCACAACCAGAGCTTCATTCAGAGCCAACACCCCATCATCAAGAATTGCTATTATTATGTGTAGGCCTCAGTTTAAATTATGCAGCTATGAGTATCCGCTGATTGAAATGAAAAAATAGCTGGTAATTAAACTCCAGGTAGTTTATAGTATTTTATTATCACCGTCGAAGATTGTAGAGACGGCATTTACCGCCAGCCCGTGTCTGCTACGGTATTTGGGGTGGCGGACCGGCGGGCGACCGCAGGTCGCCAGTTCCCTACTTGAGAAATAGTGATGCTTGGTGAGGTATACCAATCTGAGAAGGAGGAAAAATCGTGGATATTAAACAAGCTTTGGACATGGCCATGCAAGAAGAGCTTAAAGCAGCGGAAAAATACCGGACTTTGGCCCGGGATGCGGTAGACACAGAAACCAGGCTGTTGTTCGAACAACTGGCCCGGGAGGAAGATATGCACTATCGCAAGCTGAGTGAAAGGCTAAAAGCCATCAGATTGATGGGATAAACCTGGCTAATGAACAACGCCAGGGCTGTTAAAAAAAATGCTAGCCAGCACAATAATCAACAGTAAAAGTAGCAGAGGAAGGCCCGTTAATATGATCCGTTTCCTAAGCTGGGTATGGCCTTGTACATATTCAGCCAGCAAATGGGTTAGATAAGTAGTCAAGCTAGAAAACAAAAGAACCGCAATCAACTGATAGACGGCTGGAATGTTATTGTAAGCATTATGCACCAGGTTCTTCCAGAGGGAATGACTATAATAGGCCAGAACAATAAACTCAATTAAACCAGCTGCCAGTTGAAAAGCCAGGCCCTGTTTCTGGATGGCGGTATTGAGCTCCATAAGTTCCCTAATTTTCTCCTGGGTGGCAATATTAGTCCGGCTGTTCATTATGTCAATCCGGCTTCGTACTACATTGATAGCCGCCTGATGACTGTCCCGGGTGGTGATCAGGGTTTGGCTTAGTTCGTTTAAATTGTCCAAGGTATCCAAAAAAGGTTGTCCCAGGATTCCAAGCTGATCATCGTCTATCACCAAAGCCCGTTCCCGGCCCAGCCTTGTCTGGAATCTTTCCCATTTCCTTTGCAAGCGGCGGCGACCTTCATTTATCAGGTTCATGTCGGTGGCCAGCATTCCGTATGCGGAAGAAAGAGCCTGGATTTGCTCCTCCAATTCCTCTGCCTGTTTGCTCTCTTTCTGTTCTGTAACCAGATGGGTATGCAGTATTCGCGATAGTTGCTGGTCCAGATCTCTCAATTCCTGCTCCACCATCCGGCTTCGTTCCCGCAAGAGCCGGGAAATCATCCTCAGTTCCAAATACCCGGCTTCTATCAGGGGCAGTCCCTGGTTTAATAAGCGCAGGGTAGAGGGGTCAAAGTCCTGGGGTTGGCAGGCATAGTATACCTGATGGGCTAAAGCTGTTCGGTACATTTGCCCGGTTGTCATAGACATAGCAAATGACTTGGGTTGAGAACTTGGCGAAGGGATAAGGCCAACGATATCCGACCAGGCCAATTGGGTACTGGCAATAAGGGTAACCTGCCCCAAAAGCAGATCCGGGCTAAGATGAGCTGATTCCAGTTTTTCCAATTCAGCCAGAGTCTGTTTTAAACCTGTTTCTGCCTCCCAGCACTCCAGCACCAGAATTTTGCTCCTTTCCTGGTCCAATTCTTTAATAGACTTGTTCGGCCGCTCCTTGCTCCTATCAGACCTTCTACTCAGGATTTGAAATCCTTGTGATTTTAAGCTGCTTAACCAGGGCTCCAATTTATCCTGATCATCCGCTAAATAGATATAATATTTGAATACAGCATCAGCAGCCCTCATCATTCCATCCTCCCTAATAGCTCTCACCCTGATAGTAAAATTTACCAAACATCTTCTGTTTAAAAAGATAGCAAAGTGGATGATGAATGTCCATACCCAATAGGGGAGAATAAATGAGAAAGGTAGAGAAAAAGGAGATCCTATCTATTTATGGCATAAACTACATAATGATGTTGATCGACAATGGGACAAGATGTATAATAATGTAAAATATGGAATAGACAATTTCCAGCCTATAGAAGGTGTTATAAATCTTGTCGGGCTGGCGGTATTCAGCGCTTTAAATTCTTGCCATAAATCTTTGTCAGCTTGCTTAATAACCCTTAAGCTGTTTTCTTCTGATCTGTCATTTTTAGCAGTTCTTATTAAGACCCATGGATGCTGTTTAGTTTAAATAGATCTTCAAGCCTGTTTTGGGCAAATTTCCATATTGATCCGTAAGAAGGGGGAAAGACTCTGCAGTACGAGTATAGAGTGAGGAGTCGGCAGGGAGAATTGATTACTGGCTCAGTGGAAGCTCCTAGTGAAAACTCTTTAATTAAAGGTCTATTAAAAGAACAATATTGTATTCTGGAAATCAAAGAAATAAAAAGCTCCGGCTCAAATTCCGATTATTTGCCCCCCATATCCCTGCGGGATTTGGCTTTCATAAGCAGAATGCTGGCTACTATGCTGTCCGCTGGTTTACCAGTAATACGAGCCTTGGCTATTATCCAAGACCAGACCCGGAATAATAAGGTTAAAAAACTCCTATCCCAGATTACTATTGACATAGAAAGAGGTTATGCCCTGCATGAAGCCTTAAGGAGGCATCCTAAGTGTTTTAGCTCGGTTTATGTTAACTTAATTAAGGCTGGGGAACAGGGCGGAGTATTGGTTAAGGTATTAAAGCGACTGGGTGAATACCTGGAAGAAGAAATACAGACTAAAAATCGAATAATAACTGCCTGCATATATCCAGCCCTTATACTTGTCTTTACTATTATTACCGGGGTCTTGATTATTGTATTTGTTATGCCCACCTTTGCTGAACTATTGGATGCAGTGGGTGCTGATATGCCGGGGCCTAGTCAAATATTAATGCTGGGCTCTCAATTTTTAGTTCAGAATCTGTTTTATCTACTCCTTACAACTTCGTCCCTCTTGGTGGTATTTAGGACCAGCAAACAGATAGAAGAAGTCAGAATTTGTATGGACCGGCTGAGTTTAAGGCTGCCTTTAATCGGAAGGCTTAATGCCCAGGTCTTGGAATCTCGCTTCACCCGTACTATGGCGATTTTGATCAGCAGCGGTATACCGGTTCTGGCAGCTATGGAAATGGTAGAAGGGGTAATAGAGAATACATTTGTGTTAAAGGCTTTGAGGCAAGCCAGGGAAAACATCAGTGAAGGCCAGTCGATTGCGACGCCTTTACAGGAATCCGGGGTATTTGAACCTATTCTCATCCAGATGATTGCTGTGGGTGAGGAAACCGGGACTTTGGATGAGATGCTGGGCAAAATATCTGATTATTATGAGCAGGAAATCAAGCGTAGTATTGAGCGAGGAGCAACGGCCTTAGAACCGTTGTTGATAGCTATGGTAGCCATAATAATTGGGGGTATAGTACTAGCTACCCTTTTGCCGGTATTTGATCTCCTGGCTAATCCCACTATCTAAATGGCCCCTCAGCAAATGGGCATTTAACGGCAGTTATTAAGCCCGGTGGAAGCCCTTTGAACAAATCCGGGCCGGAACTCAGCTTTACGGGCGAAGTATTTAATACTCAGGAGCAAGTTATGAGTAATAGTTCTCGGGATAGGTGGGAGAAGAAAAAAGAAAAGGGCTTAAGCCTAATTGAGTTAATGGTGGGATTAGCGATATTGGGGCTAATAATCATGAGTGTATTTGCAGCTTTCCCTCTTTCCAGGATGTGGTTGAACTGGGCTGGGGAAATTAGCCTGGAATCAACTTATGCTGCATCTATTATGGAGCTCTTAAGAAACAATTCCCTGCTATTGCAAGAGCAAGTGATAGAGGATGGCTGCTGGACAGCGGTGGATAATAATTACGAAGATGAGGTCTTTAGTTTTGTCCTGGGGGGCATGCCTATGGAAGTGGCAGTGTCTCCTGGAATGCTTACCAGAATTGATGCCCGGCTTTTTGATGATCATGCCTATTATGACAGCCTATCAGCTGAAGGTATTAATCAAATTAGTAGCGGGGAGGTAGCTCAAGAGGTATTTTTTCATGGCAGCTTGATAGAGGTGAATGTGAAAATAGATTGGTTGGGAGGAAGGGAGGGCTACCTATTATCAACCATTATCTGCAGCCGATAGCGGTAAAAAAGTTACTCCAATCCCAGCAGGGGTTAACCCTTATCGAAAGTCTTAGTGCTCTGATTCTGCTAATTGCCCTAAGTAGTTCTTTAATGGCGGTTTACTGGGGAGCCGGCACTGCTTTAACTCAGATTAATGATATATGCGAAATACAATATGCATCAAGGGAAGCAGGTCAGCTTATGCTCAAAGATATAAAGAGTAGTGACGGGATCCAGCTGCTGGACTTACAAGGCCAGGTGGTAGCTCCAGGTGAGGCAGGGCAACAATTAAGGTTGACGGTTCCCATTATTGGCCTTAATGGGATTGAATACCAGGCAATTTGCTACTATTTGCAAAAGAACACTTTATATCGTGAGAGATTCAGGTTAAATGATAAAGGTAATCCTTGGGATGACCAGTTTCTGGATAAGATACCCGCAGTCGATAAAATAATCGGGCTCAGTTTTTATAGTCCCCAGAATGGGATGGTGGAATATCAAATGATAGCCAGTGAAAATGCTTGCAACTTTACTTCCATGGGTAAGGCCAGCAGCCGGGTGCACTATGGCCTGGAATAATGCCAGATTTCGGTTAAGGGTCAGTAACAGTGGGATGGAGGATTCCCGGGGTAGTACGGTAATCTTGGCCTTATCCATACTTATAATAACCAGTATTATGGCTGGAGCTGCTTTGAGAGTAGTCAGTGTCCAGAGTAAAGTGGCTCAGGCCCATAAGCAGATGGAAATGCTGCGTCAGGCGGCTGATGGAGGGATACAGGTGGCCAGGATGGTGGTAATGAACTACTTAGCTGCCAGACAAGACTTACCCCCTTTGGATGATATTTATCTGGATAATGGAATAAAGGTAGAGATAAGCTGTCAGCCTGGCTCTATCAACGGCCGGAAGGTAGTAGAGATAAGTTCTAGGGCCTATCAGCCTGCCGCCACCGGAAGTAAGCTTATCCAAGCTCAGATTCTTACTGATGGACTGCCTGCCTATGCGGTACAGGCCAAGAGCTTAATGGTTTCCGGATCTTATAGAGCAACGGTCTCCCATCAAAGCATAGATGAAGATATGAATCAGGATTGGGCAGTTAGCGGTACTGAAGCACGTTTGGATGGGGACGATCCATATCCTCAGGCCTACCCCTGTCACGGACCTTCATACTCTGACTGTGAGGAAGCCTGTTCCCTGAATCATCCTTTTTTCATTATTCAGGATCAATATTGGCCTGGCCTGGAACCAGATTATACCTGGAAAATAGATTATGCCTACGATGATCTGGAAGGCACAGAATTTCACCAGCTTGATGAGAGCTTGATTACCATAACTCCTTTCTATGAACCATATGGATACCTGGAATTATTGGATGAAAATGCCAGAGAAGAAATTTTCTCAGTAGAATCAGGTTTTAACGATGCTTTTGTCCCTGGGGAGGAGGCATTATTCAGAGATGAGTTAACCCACCCGCTGGGGGAGGCGGCTATGGGTGAGGAGGAGTATTATCAAGCCCAGATAATAAGCCAGTTGAAAGAATCAAATGCCCAAATAATATATCCAGTCTGCACCTTTAAAAGTCAGGATTTTATTAAAAGGGGGCAGTTAGTTTCAGGTTTTAGCGCTCCTTTTCTGCCCTTGCCTCTATTGGATGATTATCGCAATCTGGCTGAACATGATCCCAGATGGCAGTACATAGCTTCTAACTGGTTCCAACTGGAGTATGAAGATGGAATTTACCGGGCGAATATAGACAGTTTGCATAGTAGCTATATTTTTATCGACCTTCCCGTCGGCGACACGGTAGAACTGGATTTTAATAGAAATCTGGGGGGATTTCAATTAAGCGAATGGCTATTAGGACCCAAGAGCAGATTCTTTGAATTAATTCAGCAGGAGGGTCGGCCGGTTATTCTGAGCAGCAAGGCCAATATTCACCTAATTCTGGATCCTACGGTATTTAATGCTTTGAACCCTGATGCTGCTTTTTATGTCTTGTCGGGAGGAGACATCACGCTGACCATCGATCCGGCTGATTTAGCATATACTTCCGAAACAGCCCATATTTTAGCTTTCTTTTTCGCAGCTGGGGATATTCATATTCTTTCCAGAAAGCCGGCCTGCAGCTACAGGGGTATTATAAATGCCGGACAGGAAATAGGTATACAGCTTTGCTCAGAAGGAGCGGAATCGGAACCACGCTTTTTAATTGAGAAAAGTTCCAAAATTTTTGAACTATTTCCTCAATCCTGGTTTTATCTTAATCTGGCTCCTATTATTTCATATAGCTATCTAGATTAAGTTGGAGGAAGGTGATGGTGTGCATCGGTTTGGTATAGGTCTGGATATCGGCAGTAGAAAAATAAAAATTACTCGCGTAAAGAAGAAAGGGGCCGAGTTGGAGATAGTCAATTTTGCCAGCCGGGAAACTCCAAGGGGAGTAATGGAAGCAGGGGCCATAATCGATCCTTATGTTCTAGGAGAGGTTATAGCTGAACTGGTTAATGAACTGGGTTTGAAAAACCGTCCGGTGATCAGTGCGGTAGCTGGGCCTCAGGTCTATACCCGCATCATCTCTATGCCAAAATTGAGCATGGAAGAAATCCGTCAGGCAATAAAATATGAAGCTGCAGCCTTTTTGCCCATACCGGTGGAAGAAGCGGCTATGGACATATATCCTATTCGTGAGTATCGGGATGGGGAAGGTGGTAAAGTAGAGCTACTCTATGTGGCGGTACGGAAAAGCCAGGTGGAAAGGTTGAAAACTTCTTGTCGCCTGGCTAATTTAAAACTACAGACCATAGAGCTTGAAACCCTGGCTTTAAGTCGATTGTTTCATAATCCTAAGGAAGTAGAGTTTATGGCATTCCTCAATCTGGGGGCATTTCGCCCTTATTTCTCCATACATCGCCAGGGGGTGATGTTGTTTATTCGTAACTTTTCTTTTGCCTATTCCGGCTATCCAGCTGGGGCTGCCCTTCCCGGCCCTGATTCCGATTTTAGCCAATACCATTTTCCCGGCACTGAGCGGGTAATAAATGAAATAGTCAATGAAATCGATCGCTCTTGCCAGTATTTTAGGCTGCAGTATGGTCAAGGCCCGGATAAAATTCTAATAACCGGTGGAGGAGCCAGAATACCTGGCCTGGATCAAGCTATCGCCCAACGTCTGCACTGCCAGGTGAAAGTTGCTGAACTATTGTCCCGGGTCAAATTCCCCAGACAGGCCGAAGATAAAATCTTATGGGAGCTGAACTACGATTTTGCAGTAGCCACCGGACTGGCACTGGGGGGGATAGGGTCTTGGGAATTGATAAGGAAGTAAAAATAAACCTTATGGCCAATGAGCATCAAGCCAGAAAGAAGAGATTAAAAAGCTGGGCTATGCTATTGGCGGCTTTATTATCAATCCTGGCGGCCATGATCTATGTTCATAATTATTATGAGCAGCGTCTGCAAGTGCTGGCCTTGGAAAACCAAAGGCTTAAAGAAGAGCGAGATGAAGTACTATCGGCGGAGGGAGAGGACCTAAGATGGAACTACCTGCAATTAAAAAGCAATAGTGTGCAAAGAGCCCGGCAGAGCCAAGCCTCAATCCCAGACTTATTGGATGAAATAGAACAGACCTTGCCTGCAGCTATTGCCTTGAGTGAAATCATAATAGATAGGGACCGGGTGACCTTGAAGGGATATTCTCCAGCTCATACCCCGGAAGCCCTTTGGTTGGCGGGATTAAAGGAACAGCAGTTGTTACAGGAACTGATACTGCTGGACTCTCAATGGAATGAAAATAGGGAGGAAGTTGGCTTTGAATTGGTTCTGGTCTGGGGAAAAAATCAGCAAGGTATTAAGTAAGCGGGAAAAAGCATTGATAATCCTGCTCCTCTTATTGACCATATTATACACTTACTATACCTGGATTCTTTCACCCCTACTGAGAAAGATAGATCTATTAAATAGGGAGAAGCATGACTTGCTGGCTCAAGTAGCAGAGCTGCAAAAATCGACTCCGGATAAGATCTTAGATAACAGTGTAGAAGAAGAGCAGCTGCTTACGCTTTGGCAACAGGTTCCTGCTACTTCGGCCATTCCGGAAGCTATATCCAACCTGCAGAAAATGGCAGAAGAATCAGGAGTTGTACTACATAGGATTTACTTTAAAAAGCTCTCTGAAGCAGGGCAAGAGACCTTCAAGATGGGAGAGCTGCAGGAAGAAGAGATTGAGATCAGGGCAGTGGGAGGATATGATGGCTTAAGAGCTTTTATTGCGAAAATTGAACAAACAAATAAAAGAATCATGGTCTTAAGCCAGAGTAGAATTCAAAGCGGAGAAAGGAATTTTTGGAGCAAGACGGAAGAGCGAACTGATCTCTTTAATATCCCTCAACTGCAGGCTGATTTATCCATCCAATTGTTTTACGATGGAATCACCGGGCCAGAAGGCTGAAAATCCGCGTGAAAGCCCAATATTTCCAAGCCGGTTTCAGCTCAATCCTTTAAATCCTAATTAAAATAGTTTCTTAATAAATGATAAAGATAAATGATAAAGCTTTTTTGCTGGATGTAGCGAAGGTTTCCTGATATTATGAAAAAGTTAATAA
>JAAYNQ010000149.1 GCA_012520725.1 Syntrophomonadaceae bacterium
AGCTTTAGCCATAGCTGCTGATACTATTTCTCTATCCACTCCCTTTATCTTAATATCCATCTGCAGGGCGGTTACCCCTTTTTCAGTTCCAGCCAGTTTAAAGTCCATATCCCCCAGAGCATCTTCAATTCCCTGAATATCACTTAATATGGCGAAGCCATTATCTCCTTTTACCAGGCCCATGGCAATACCGGAAACCGGTGCTTTAATGGGTACCCCGGCATGCATCAGAGACAGGGTGCTCCCACATACACTTCCCATGGAACTGGACCCATTGGATTCCAGAACCTCGGATACCACCCGGATGGTGTAAGGAAATTCTTCTTCATCAGGCAGGACTGCCAACAAAGCTCTTTCAGCCAGGGCACCATGACCTATTTCTCTTCTGCCGGGTCCCCTCATGGGCCGGGTTTCTCCTACGCTATAAGGCGGAAAATTATAATGATGGATATATCTCTTGGTCTCTTCTATTCCCAGTCCATCCAGGCGCTGTTCTTCACTGGCAGAACCCAGGGTGGTTACTGATAATACTTGGGTTTGACCGCGGGTAAATAATCCTGATCCGTGGGGACGGGGTAAATACCCGACTTCACAGCTAATAGCCCTTATTTCATCAAGTCTTCTTCCATCTACCCTTTCGCCTTTTTCCAGTATGGCCTTCCTTACAATTTCTTTCATCATCTTGTCCACTATAGCGGCAACATCCTTGGCATTATCTGGATAAATCTCGGCAAAATGCTCTTGTATCTCTTCCCGGGCTACCTCCATCTGGCTTTCCCTCATCTTTTTGTCCGGATTATAAACCGCTTCTTCCAATAAGGCCTGAGCATATTCTCTAACTGCCTGCTCAATTTCCTCACTGATCTCTTCAACTATAACCTCTGACTTGGGTAAGCCCAATTCCTGGATGATTGGCTCCTGAAAGGCTACTATTTTCTTGATCTCTTCATGGGCAAAAAATATGGCGTCAATCATGGTTGCTTCCGGAATTTCATTGGCACTTCCTTCAACCATCATTATCGCCTCAGCGGTTCCTGCCACCGCTAAATGCAAATCAGATTTGGACAATTGTTCTACCGTAGGATTGATAATCAGTTCCCCGTCTACCAAGCCCACAATGACTGCCCCTACCGGTCCGGCAAAGGGAATATCGGAAACCCCTAAGGCTATTGAAGCTCCGATCACTGCTGTAATATCAGGGGCGTTGTTTTTATCCACTGACATCACTGTGGCTACAATATGAACATCATTTTTATAGCCCTTGGGAAACAAAGGCCTAATGGGGCGATCTATTTGCCGGGCTGAAAGAGTAGCCAGCTCAGTGGCTCTTCCTTCCCGCTTGATAAAACCGCCGGGTATTTTTCCAGCTGCATACTGTTTCTCTTCATAGTCAACTGTGAGTGGGAAAAAATCAATCCCTTCCCGGGGACTTTTGGAGGCAGTAGCGGTCACTAGAACTGCAGTATCTCCATATCTGACCATGGCAGCACCATTAGCCTGTTTGGCCACCTGGCCAATTTCAATTACTAAAGGTCTGCCGGCAATTTCCAAGTGATACTTGTGAACTATCTTGGTTTCCTCCTTTCGTTTTTAAATATAAAGAGCGGCAAATCCGCTCTTACCTGCGTAATCCAAGCTTTGTCACTATATTGCGATATCTGTCAAAATCTTTTTTCTTCAAATAGTCTAACAAGGATCTTCTCTGACCGACCATCTTAAGCAAGCCGGTACGAGAATGATGATCCTTCTTGTTCATTTTCAAATGCTCATTAAGATAATTGATTCTCTCAGTCAATATCGCAATTTGTACCTCCGGGGATCCGGTATCATTTTCATGAACCTGGTAAGTCTTGATCAACTCTTCTTTTCTCTCCGGTGTCAGTGCCAAATTCTCACCTCCTCTTCCGATAATCGCCATTAACCAAGCTATACGTCGGTGAAATCGTATACCCTAGCTAAGGGTTCCTAGATGAATTTATTATTACAGGCTTATGATCCTGCCGCTCTACTGTTTGTGCTGTCTTCAGCAACAAGGTAAATTTTAGCATATGACGTTTAAATTGTAAAACCATCCCCGGACTTAAGCAAAATTTGGTATGCTTCGGCCTTGTCCTGGGCAATCTGCTTCACCAGTTCATCAATTCCCGAAAATTTTCTTTCTTTCCTAATATTTTTTACCAGGTAAAGCCTCAAAGTCTGTCCATAAATGTTTTTATTGAAATCTATAATATGAGCCTCCACTGAAAGCGGATACTCTTCATGGAAGGTAGGCTTGGTGCCGATGTTTACTACCGCCTTATGTATCTCGCCGTCTAAGGAAGCAAAGGCCGCATATACTCCCTGGGCCGGCATTTGAATGCCCTTTTCCACTCGCAGGTTGGCAGTTGGGAACCCTATAGCAGCTCCCCGGCCTTCTTCTTTAATTATAATTCCCTCCAGAATCGGATAATAACCCAGCAAGGTCCTGGCTTTTGCTATGTTTCCTTCACTCAGCATTTTCCTTATAAAGGTGCTGGAAACAGTTACTCCCTCCACTTCTACCGGAGCTATGATGTTGACCGCAAAACCGTATTCTGTCCCATAAGCCTCTAATAATTCCGGTGTTCCTGCCCCCTTATAACCAAAAGAATAATTAAATCCAATGAAAACCTCCTGTACTCCTAAACGAGCCAGCAAATACTCTTCCACGAACTGGCGGGGAGAACATTGAGCAATCTGGGGAGTAAAAGAATGATAGATTAATACATCAATACCCAATTGTTGCAAGAGTTGGGCCTTAATAGCCGCTGTATTAATAAGGTCCGGGGCTTGAGCCGGATTCAAGACCTGGATGGGATGGGGCTCGAAAATAAATGCTGCAGCTGTCCCTTCATTCAGTCTGGCCTTTTCCACCAGCTTATTGATCAATTGCTGATGACCCTTATGTACTCCATCAAAGTTGCCCAATGCCAAGTATACTGGGGCATCCGTTGTCTTAAAACTGTCTAATTCTCTGATTATTTCCATCAATTGTAACTCCTTGTCAGCAATATTTGCATACATCCTGATTAGCCAGGTATAAATACCGTCTTGGGTTGTATTAAAAGCATTCCGTTTTGCTCCTTTATCTGGGCTAAAGCCAGCAAGTTGCCCATACTGGAGTATACTCTTGCCAGTCCTGAACTTAAGGCTTCATCCCATTTTAAGCTTTTACCATTAATTATATCTATATCCTGTTCAGCTGTGTACAATTTAAGTGCTGGTATATTTTGCAGGGGATAGTCCAGGGGATAGATGATCCCCTCCAAGTTATGGGGATTATCCATTATTTCCTTCAAAGCCGTGGAATCCTCTATTTTGAAAACACCTGAGCCCTTGCGTATTAGTCTGGACATATAAGCGCCGGTGCCTAATTTTTCCCCAATATCCCGACACAGGCTGCGGATATAGGTTCCCCGTGAACAGGATACTTCTATAGTAAGGCGAGGAAGATGGTTTTCCAGCTTTTGAGATAGTAATTGTATAGAGTATATCTCTATCTTGCGAGGCTTTCTCTCCACTGTAATCCCCTGCCTGGCCAATTGGTACAATCTTTTTCCTTGATGATGAAGAGCGGAATACATAGGGGGGATCTGCTCTATTCGGCCTTGCAGAGAGGCTAGTATATCCAGCAAACGCTCTTCCTGATACAAGCAAGTACCGGTATAGCTGATATTCCCATGACTGTCTTCAGTATCAGAAATGGCTCCCAGGACCATTTCCGCTATATATAACTTTCTTTCGTCTTCCAGGTATTGGATTACCCTGGTGGCCCGTCCTACCGCCACGGGTAAAACTCCACTGGCCCATGGATCCAGGGTACCCAGGTGTCCTAACTTGCTTGAGCGTGGTATTATTTTCTTCAAATTCCTGATAACATCATAAGAGCTAATGCCTTCTGGTTTGTTTATATTTAAAAATCCGTCCAATTTATTTAAGCACATCCTCGATCATTTCCAGCAACAGCCTCTTCACTTCATCCAGATTACCAGTTTTCTTGGCTCCAGCTGCCCGTTTGTGACCTCCTCCATTCAGCCTGCTAGCCAGGGCAGCCACATCCATTTTATCCTTGGATCTAAAACTTATTTTAATCAAACCGGGGCTGACCTCCCGCAATAGTATTGCCACCTCTACACCCTCAATTGAGCGCAGGTAGTTTATAAGGCCTTCTGGATGTACATCCAGAGCATCAATAGTTTTGATCCCTTGATAAGGCAGTATCATAAAAGCTATTTGCCCTTCTTGATGAAACTCCAGGTTTTGCAGCCCCAGGCCCAACAATAACACTTCAGCCAGCGGTTTGGATTCCAAGAGCCTGTTCCTGGCTTGATTAAGATCAGCCCCCAAATCCAACAATTCCGCTGCTATCCTCATGGTAGTACTGCTGGTGTTGCTGTTCATAAAAGAGCTGGTATCCATTATTATTCCAGCATAAAGGCAATTAGCTATATCAGCATCGATGTCAATTTTCATGCTATTAAGCAATCGAAATATTATCTCAGCCGTGGATGAAGCCTGAGGGTCGACATAATTATCACCGGCAAATAAATCATTGTCCTGGTGGTGATCAATATTAATAAAACTGGCTTTATCCGGTAGTAAGGGCAAGAGGGATTCCCCAATTCGTTCCAACCTGGCACAGTCCAGGAAAATAATATTCTTGGGCATCCTCTTTATCTCATCCGGCCGGTAAAAATGCTCTATTCCGGGAAGATAGTCATATATTGTGGATAAGCTGTCCTGCATTATGATAGTGACTTTTTTGCCTTTTTTGCTCAAAGCCAGGTAAAGAGCCAGTATTGATCCTATACTGTCTCCATCCGGCATGGAATGTCCTATTATAGCATAGTCATCTAAAAGCAGCAGTTTCTCGCCTATTCTTTCCAGTTCACTCATATTTTATCCTTTATCACTTTTGCTCTCATCTTTTAATTCTTCCAGTATTGAAGCTATTCTGATTCCATGCTCGATGGATTTATCCAATCTGAATTCTATTTCAGGAGCATGTTTAACTTTCAAGCGTCGAGCCAGCTCGCTTCTAATATAACCGCGAGCTGTTCTTACGGCATTTATCATTTCTTCCTGTTTAGCCTGATCACCCAATACGCTGATGTTGATTCTGGCATGACTCAGGTCATTGCTCAGATCAACTCTGGTTAAAGATATAGTAGCCTGATCTATACGGGGATCCTTAATGCCTTCCTGGAAAATATGTGACACTGTCCGCTTAATCTCTTCTGACAGTTTTTCCTGTCGACGTTTACTCATATCAGCACCCCCAAATAATATTGCTTTGTATTGCTATCACAGCTTATTACAATTCTCTGGGTATCTCTTCCAGAATAAAGGCTTCAATAATATCTCCTTCTTTAACATCATTGAAATCTTTTATTCCTATACCACACTCATAATTTTCCTGCACTTCACGCACATCATCTTTAAAACGTTTGAGGGAAGATAATTTACCTTCGTAAATTATTATTCCGTCTCTTAATACCCGTACCTCAGCATTCCTCTGCATTTTTCCGTCGCTAACATAGCTTCCGGCGATGGTCCCCACCCCGGGAACTCTAAAGGTAGCCCTAACTTCTGCCCGCCCCACAAATTTCTCTTTATACTCAGGCTCCAGAAGGCCGGCCATAGCTTTTTTAACATCGTCGATAGCTTCATATATTACCCTATATAATAGTACATCAATATTTTCTTCTTCCGCGTTTTTCCTGGCCTTATTATCCGGTCTTACATTAAAACCAATAATAATAGCATTGGAAGCTGATGCCAACATAACATCAGTTTCACTTATAGCCCCTACGGCCGAATGTATTACATTAACCTTAACCTCGTCAGTACTCAAGCGCAGTAAGGATTGGGCCAGGGCTTCTATCGATCCTTGTACATCACCTTTGATGATTAAATTCAGTTCTTTTAATTCATGTTCTTGAATCTGCTTAAAGAAATCATCCAGTGATACCCGGCTACTCTGCTTTTGTTCCTCCAGCTTTTTCTCACCCAGTCTAAGATTGATAATTTCCTTGGCTATCTTTTCATCACAAGCCTGTACTTTCCCACCAGCTTCAGGAACTTCAGACCAGCCGGTTATCTCTACCGGCATGGAAGGATAGGCTTCCTCAACTCTGTTCCCCCTATGGTCAGTCATGGCTCTAACCCGGCATATTTTATTGCCGCAGATAAGGGTATCACCTATCCTGAGGGTACCTTTCAAGACCAAAACGGTTGCTACTGCCCCCCGGCCTTTATCCAGTTGTCCTTCTATAACCACGCCCTCGGCCAGACGGTTAGGATTAGCCTTTATTTCATTTACTTCGGCTACCAGCAGAATCATTTCCAACAAGGAATCTATTCCTTGCCCGGTTTTAGCCGATACTGGAACGAATATGGTGTCACCGCCCCATTCTTCCGGGACAATCTGGTATTCAGTCAACTGTTGCATAACCTTGTCCGGATTAGCATCTGCTTTGTCTATTTTATTTATCGCCACCAAAAAAGGCACCTGGGCTGCTTTTATATGATTAATAGCTTCCACCGTTTGAGGCATAACTCCATCGTCGGCCGCAACTACCAGTACTACAATATCAGTCAGATTGGCCCCCCTGGCTCTCATGGCGGTAAAGGCTTCATGTCCTGGGGTATCGATAAAGGTGATTCTATTGTCGTTGATTTTCACCTGATAGGCTCCAATGTGCTGGGTAATGCCACCAGCTTCGCCAGATGCCACATCCGCTTTTCGTATTCTATCCAATAGTGAGGTTTTGCCATGATCCACATGGCCCATAACGGTTACTACCGGGGGCCTGAGCTCCAGGCTTTCTTCATCATCAATGATTTCTTCCAAAATTTTTTCTTCTTCTGAAATGCTGTGTTCCACCCGCACCTCATATAGACTGGCCACTATTTCAGCGGTCTCAAAATCTATGGATTCATTAATGGAAGCCATAATTCCCAATTCCATTAACTTTTTAACAATTTCCGCCGTACTTTTATGGAGTTTGTCAGCTAATTCCCTTACCGTTACAAGATCATCCACATATATCAGTTCTGGAGTGGGGAGGACCACATCCACCTTTTTCTTTTTATGTTTGGATTTCTTTTGGGGACGGCTATAATCCTTCTTACCTTGTTGCTGACCTTTGTGGACGTTAGCCATTTGATTTTTGGGGATTTGTTTCCCGGCCTTGCTGCTTCGCCCCCTGTTGCTCTTTGCTTCTACTACATCCTCATTATTTCTACTGGGCTCACCATTGCGATATTGACTGGTCTTGTCTTTAGGAACCGTCATACTATCTTTGGGCAATACCGTCCCCTCTGACCGCCCTATCTGAGGTCTGGTGTCCGGCCTGTTGGCTTGGGGTCTACTATCTGACCTGGCACCTTGGGGTCTACTATCTGACCTGGCACCTTGGGGTCTGCTATCTGACCTGGCCCCCTGGGGTCTGCTATCTGACCTGGCACCCTGGGGTCTACTATCTGACCTGGCACCCTGAGGTCTACTATCTGACCTGGCACCCTGGGGTCTGCTATCTGACCTGGCACCCTGGGGTCTGTTATCTGACCTGGCACCCTGGGGTCTGCTATCTGTTCTGCTGGCCTGAGGCCGATGATCCGAGCCAACTGTCTCAGTTCTCGCTTCCGCTTTGGGAGATTTCATTTCTGCTTCGGATTTGGCAGTATCTTCTTTGCTTATACTGCTTTTTGGGGTCTCGGATGGTGGCAAGGATTTATCTATCCCTGGTTGAGGGGGATCTGGATCTGCATCCAAAGACTTTTCTGATAACCTTTTCTTAACCCATTTGGCCTGGGTATCCTCCATAGTACTCATATGATTCTTGACATTCATACCCAGATTTTGTAATATATCTACCATTTCCTTACTAGGTATCCCTATTTCTTTGGCTAACTCATGTACTCTTATTTTTGCCATTCAACCACCCCCGTGCTTTTTGCCTGTTCTCCCATTGCTTCATAATTTTTGATTATCGTTGCCGCCATATTCTCATCGTTTATTGTAACAGCAACCCGGTAGGCTTTCCCTACACAGGTACCCAACTCATTTTTATCGCCATAAACCAACCAGGGAATATTATTCTTAACACACAGCTTAATCAAGCTGGCGCCGGTATTTTCGGAAATATCCTTGCTTATTAAAAGCAAACGGGCTCGATTTCTCATCAGGCTGGTTTTGGCCGCCAGGGTTCCCGACGAAGCCTTACCTGCTTTTTGAGCAAAACCTATTATACTATTTATTTTTTTCAAATAATCACAACCTTATGAAGAAATACTCTCTATTTGCTTTTCAATTATTGCTACAATGTCTGTGGGTATGTTTTTCTCCAGGGCTTTTTCCAGCCCTTTGCTCTTTATCGCTTTTTTCAGGCACTGGGTATCAGGGCAAAGATATGCTCCTCGTCCCGGCCTTTTGCCCCCGGTGTCCACTTCGATTTCTCCCTGGGGAGTCCTGACTATTCTAATCAAATCTTTTTTGTTTTTCATGTTTCTACAGCCAATACACATACGCTGCGGAATTTTACGCATTTTCTTCCCCATGATCATCAGTCTCCTCGCCAAGCTGGTCGGAGTGTGAATCCACATCATCCCCCAATGATTCATCCACTGACCCATCCTCAAACGCCGGCCACACCAGATTACTGGCATTCTCTTCCACGAACTGGCTGGCACTCTTGATGTCTACCTTCCAACCAGTTAACTTGGCCGCTAATCTAGCATTCTGCCCTTCCTTGCCTATAGCTAGAGACAACTGGTAATCCGGAACTACCACGGTAGCAATTTTATCTTCTTCATTTATATATACCCGATCCACTTTGGAAGGGCTTAAGGAGTTGGCTATAAAGTGTTCCGGAATTTTATCATACTTGATTATGTCAATTTTTTCTCCGCCTAACTCCGATACAATGTTTTGTACTCTGATTCCTCTGGGGCCCACACAAGCTCCCACTGAATCTATCTTATCTTCCAGTGAATGTACCGATATTTTGGACCTGGCCCCGGCTTCCCGGGCTATGGATTTAATCTCCACCACTCCGTCATAGATTTCAGGTACTTCCAATTCAAACAAACGCCTCAAAAAGTAAGGATGAGAACGGGATAAAAATATGTTAGGTCCTTTGGAGGTATTCTTCACTTCATATATATAGGCTTTGATTCTCTGCCCTACTTCATAGCGTTCCCCGGCTATCTGGTCGGGGGGCAACATAATACCTTCAGTTCGGCCCAGGCTAACATAAACGGTCTTGCTCTCCACTCGCTGGACAGTCCCGGTTACTATTTCACCTTCCCGGTCCAGGAATTCTTCATAAATTAAACTCCGCTCGGCCTCTCTAAGCTTCTGGATCACAACCTGTTTGGCCGTCTGGGCTGCAATGCGGCCAAAGTCGGATGGGGTTATTTCCACATACACCAGGTCTTCCTGGCTGCAATCCGGATATAATTCCCTGGCCTCATCTATGCTGATTTCCAGCCGTTCATCACTGACCTCATCCACTACTTTCTTTTGGGAAAAAACTTTGACTTCGCCACTTAGTTCATCAATATGAACATTAACACTCTGGGCTATACCGAAGTTTTTCTTATAAGCAGTATTCAGAGCTGATTTTATGGCATCTATTAAAGCATCTTTAGGTATTCCGCGATCCTTTTCGATTTCATTCAAGGCTTGCATAAGCTCACTAGACAATTTACTTCCTCCTCTTATTCCTCTGGTCTTAATCTCACCATGGATATCTGTTCTCTGGGAATTTCAATAATCTCTTCCTCAACTTTTATACTGATGCTGTCCGGCTGATAAGCTACTAAAACCCCGTTAAGTTTTCGAGGACCAGCAAAACCCTTGGCTGTGTTAACCTTAACCCCATAACCCAAGAATCTTATGAAATCCCGTTCCTTTTTTAAAACCCTGTCCAGTCCAGGTGAGGAAACCTCCATATG
>JAAYNQ010000150.1 GCA_012520725.1 Syntrophomonadaceae bacterium
CCGCTTTTTCAATACCATGCCGCATCACCATGGGGTTGGCTCCGGCGGCTACGTTCTTAAGCCCTTCTTTGATCATGGCCTGGGCCAATACGGTAGCAGTAGTAGTCCCGTCTCCGGCCACATCATTGGTCTTGGTGGCAACTTCTTTAACCAACTGGCAGCCCAGGTTCTCCCAGGGATCTTCCAGATCGATGTCACGAGCTATGGTAACACCATCATTGGTAATAGTGGGAGATCCGAACTTGCGATCCAAAACCACATTTCTTCCTTTGGGTCCCAGGGTTACTTTAACCGTATTGGCTAGAGCATCCACACCTCTTTCCAGGGACCTTCTTGCTTCTTCACCGAATCTTATCTCTTTAGATACCATTCTTGTGTATCCTCCTTTTTATTTTCATTTAGACTAGTTTGGCCAGAATATCTCTTTCGCCCAGGATCAAGAGCTCTTCTCCATCGTATTTAATACTATTACCGGCGTATTTCTTGTAGATTACCTTGTCGCCCACGGCTACATTCATGGGTATCAGTTCGCCTTTGTCATTTAATGCACCCGGGCCAACAGCAATCACTTGTCCTTCCTGGGGTTTTTCTTTGGCAGTATCAGGCACGTAGAGACCACTTTTGGTCTTTTCTTCGCTTTCTTCGCTGGGTTTAATAACCACATGATCTGCTAAAGGTTGAATGTTCAAAGGTATACCTCCTCGTATCTTATTTTTTTCTTGTTAGCACTCGCCATTGCTGAGTGCTAATGCTAAGTATAATATTAGGCAAGATTCAGCCAGTATTCAAATTAGAAAAAAGGCTGAATTCGCCCAATATCATCGATTAGTAGTATGCTCCTGTATTTTTCTTTTTATACCTTCAAATAACACATTTTTTAGATTTTACTCCAGCATAATGAAAACCATTTTGATTCACCAAGGTAAACCCAGTAAAGCTGTTTGGAATGCAAAATATCAGCTATTTGAAGCCCCATTTTCCACCTGGTATAAGAATAAAAGCGATCCCCCCTTACCGTAGGCCAGGATCGCTTTTATCCTTACAGCAATTTTATTTCATTAATCCTGTCCGCATTCGCTGGCGGATCCTATTAATATATCCAGTCCATGGGCTAGAACGGGAATAATAGCTTCCAAAGACTCCCGTACTCCCTTGACACTGCCGGGGAGATTGACAATAAGGGTATTTTTTCGAATTCCGGCTACTGCCCGGGACAGCATGGCCTTGCTGGTATGTTGCATTCCATAAGCCCGCATAGCTTCAGGAATACCGGGTACCAACTTTTCAATGACCTCTAAACTGGCTTCAGGGGTAATATCCCGGCGAGAAAAACCGGTGCCCCCGGAAGTTAACAAAAGGTCCAAACCCAGTTGGTCACAGGCATATTTCATCTGCTCTACAATAATGTGCTTTTCATCCGGGATGATCTGGTAGTATTCCAGCGAATAATCGGGCCCCAGGATCTGCAGGATTTGCTCCCCACTGCGATCTTCCCTTTCTCCAGCTGCGCCTTTGTCACTCATAATCAATATACCGGTTCTATACATCATATCACCTCAACCCGGTCGGCTTTCTTGATTTTGCCCCCCTGTATCACCCGGCAAAACAGACCTTCATAGGGCAGCAGAGTAACTCCCAGGGTTCTGGTCACCACGCTGGGGTGGTCTTCTTTGCCGATTTGGGACACCTCCAGAATCACACTATCTCCCAGCTTAAGCCGGCTACCTACCTGAATCTGCTTAAAATCAATACCATCGATTAAAAGGTTTTCGGCAAAATCACCCGGTCCTGCATCCAGCCCATGTTCCTCATTGGCTTTTAAAACAGAAGCCCGATTAAGGCAGGTAACCTGCCGTCCCCAGGGTCCGGCATGTCCATCATTTTCTATACCATAATCGCTGATTACATTGACCTGAAATACTTCCCGCTTAAGCTGTCCCCTTTCCGGGCTGATACAGATGGAATAAAGGCTCCCCACCTGCCTGGAGGATTCTCCTTCGTCTTTAAGCAGGTGCCCGCTTTTTCCGCCGGACTTTTCCACCAGCCTAATGCCGCCGATCTCCATCCACCGATCCAGGGCTTTGCCCATATCATATATAGTTAAGGCGGCAATCGTGGCTGCTGTAATTGCCTCCATTTCCACCCCGGTCTGGCCGTTGTTTTTTACCTGGGAATAAATAATAATCCGGGAGTTAAGGTCATCAAACTCAAAATCTATATCCACCGAGCTAAGAAGCAAGGGATGGCACATGGGAATCAGATCAGGGGTTTTTTTGGCCCCCATAACCCCAGCTACCTGGGCTACCGACAGTACATCTCCCTTTTTAACCCCGCCGCTTTTTATGGCCTGCAGGGTCTCCGGCTTCATTTTAACTTCAGCTCGGGCTCTGGCCATTCGTTCACTGTTTTCCTTTTGGCTGACATCTACCATACGAGCCCGCCCCTGCTCATTAATGTGAGTAAAATCCACCCTCTATCATCCTCCTATTTGGTACATCATACGTTTATTATCACTGCCCCAACCCGAATTCATCTGATGGCGCGGAGCCTTGTTGGTGATGGTTTTTAGAAAAAGCTTTCGTAATTCATCATCATCAGCTCCGGCCCGGAGGGCTGATTTCAGATTTATTTCAGCCTTTTCGTACAGGCAACCCCTAAGACTGCCGTCAGCGGTCATACGTATACGGTTACAGCTAGCGCAAAAGTGGTTGCTCATGGGACTGATAAACCCTATGGTTCCGCTTCCTCTTCGCATATGATAATACTTGGCTGGACCATTACCCTCTATCTTACTTCCTTCATATAGTTCGTATTCCTGTTCAATTATAGTTTGGATCTCATCTACCTTCATTACCCGCTCCGGCTTCCAGTACAGCAAGTCCCCTACCGGCATAAACTCAATAAACCTTATATGCAGGGGATAGCGGTAAACCAAATCAGCAAAGTCCAAGATCTCCGAATCATTAAATCCCCGTATTATCACGGTGTTGATCTTAACCGGTTCTAAACCCAAGTCCAGGGCTTTAAAAACTGCTCAAGTGACCTTTTCCAGCTCCCCGCCCCGGGTTATATATTTGAACTTTTCAGCCTGCAAGGTATCCATACTGAAGTTCACTCGTTTAAGACCGGCCTTCTGTAGATCCTCTGCCATTGAACTGAACAGCAGACCATTGGTAGTCAGAGCTAAATCATCTATTTCAGGCAAACTGGCAATATCCTCAACCAGTTGTACGATATTCCTTCTGATCAAGGGCTCTCCACCGGTTAAACGCACCTTGCGTATGCCGGTACCTGCAGCCACCCGAATCAGGCGAGCTATCTCTTCCAAACTCAAAATATTATATTGGTCTACCTTTCTGATACCTTCTTCCGGCATACAATACCGACACCTCAAGTTACACCGGTCGGTAATGGAGACACGTAAATAGTTAATCTCTCTTCCATAAATGTCCTTCATTCTACTCCCCCCTGAGATGCTCTACTCCAAAAGGGTATTGGGCATAATTCATTATCACCGTATCATTCCGGATCAAAACTGAAACTCTAATAGATATAGAAGCTTCGCTACCCTCTTAAATGACCAGTACACAAATTATGCTAACCCTTACAAAGCAGATAGCCTGTCCCGATTAAAAACACCCCAATTCACAGCTGCAGATTTTGATCCCCGCTTCATTACATAGTTCTCCCATTTTGGCCAGTTCCACTTGGTGCTTCTGGGCAAACTTCCTGGCCTGAGTGCAGCTGATTTTCCCGTTGGGGTATAAGTCGCTAAGTTTTTTAATCAGTTGCTCTCGCTCCACTCTCCTATTTCCCTCCTGCTAATTCATTTAATACCTTACTATATCCCCTCACCCTAATTCAGCTTTTTACCTCATAAGCGGATAAAAGCACCTTCACAAGCATATTTCGCTAATATGGGCGACACTAGACTCGAAATATGCAGAATTTAAATCCATTATACATCATATTAGCAGCCAGTACCATTTACATTTGATGGCGGCTCCGCAGTTTCGGGCAGATTTAGCCCTATGCCCAGCCAAAGAAAGTACAGGCCGCCTGATCTATGCTTGCTCCAAGCGGGGGAAGCAACTGCTGCCGGCATAAGATAGCACAGCTTATCATACAATACTAGGGTAATGTCCGGGAATATGGTATGATTAGAGGCAGAAACTATTCCAAATCCTTCATTTAAGAGAGGAGGGTATTAGATTGTCGGCCGTTCAATGGATACTGATAGCTATAGTATGTGGAGCCATTGAGGTGGCTTCAGCAGGTTTCTGGTTTTTGTGGTTAGGAGTATCGGCCCTGCTGGTAGCATTGGGAGCGAGCCTGGGTTTTCTGAACAATTTGGAGGGTCAATTGCTGATGTTTGCCCTGTTCAGTGCTCTCTTCATTATCTTTACTCGTCCCCTGGTGGTAAAGCTTTTTAAGTCAGAAGACATCCCTACTACCGTCGAAGCCCTTATCGGTCAGCACGGAGTAAGCCTTAGTGAAATAAAACCATTGCAATTTGGACAAGTAAAGCTCAACGGAGAAATCTGGACCGCAGCGTCAGATGAAGAAATCAGGGAAGGTAGCCGGGTAGAGGTTATAGGTATAGACGGGGTTAAGCTGTTGGTTAGAAATACTCATTAGTATTGGGGCGGCCTTTCTAATCCAGGGCCGCATTGGAAAGGAGAGATATAGATGCAATATCTGGTTAATACCATGTTAGTACTCTTTGTAATTTTTGTCGGATTAACTTCCATTAAAATAATTAAACAGTCCACGGTAGGTATCGTTGAGCGTCTGGGGCGGTACCACAAAACCGCACACCGGGGCATTAATGTCATAGTGCCCTTTATAGACCGTTTTCGAGCTATCGTAGACTTAAGGGAGCAGGTAATGGATTTTCCTCCCCAGCCGGTTATCACCAAGGACAATGTCACCATGATGATTGATACCGTGATCTATTTCCAGGTCACTGATGCCTTCAAGTATATATATGAAATCTCGTCTCCCATAGTCGCTATTGAGAACCTTACCGCCACTACCCTGAGAAATATCGTAGGAGACCTGGAATTAGACGAAACCCTTACCTCCCGTGATATAGTAAATACCAAGCTCCGGGCTATTTTGGATGAAGCCACTGATAAATGGGGCATAAAGGTCAACCGGGTGGAATTGAAAAATATCCTGCCGCCCCAGGATATACAAAACGCCATGGAAAAACAGATGCGGGCGGAGCGGGAAAAACGTGAAGCCATTCTGCGGGCAGAAGGTCAAAAAACCGCCACCATATTGGATGCCGAGGGTAGGAAACAATCCGCTATTTTATCCGCCGAAGCAGTTAAAGAAGCCGCCATCAGAGAAGCAGAAGGTCTAAGGCAAGCCCAGATTTTGAAAGCCCAGGGGGAAGCTGAAGCTATCCTCTCCGTACAGAGGGCCTTTGCCGACAGCCTGGTAATGATTCGGGAAGCCGGAGCAGATAATAAGGTTCTGGCCCTGAAATCCCTGGAAGCCCTGAAGGCCATTGGCGACGGTCAATCCACCAAGTTGATCATACCTGGAGATTTAGCCGGTTTGAGCGGAGTCCTGGCCGCCCTCAAAGAAGCAGTAGTAGATGAAAAGAAGCCGGAACAGGCTCAAGGTTAGTATCGTCTCATCCGGACTAAGTATTGACAAAATTCTCCAACTGTCTTATAATTATTATACAAATGAAAAAGGCAAAACCATTGAAAAGTGGTGACGCAAAACTACAGGGGCTAAGGCGGGATGACCGCTATGCCAGCCAGTTGCCGG
>JAAYNQ010000151.1 GCA_012520725.1 Syntrophomonadaceae bacterium
TAACTCTGATACCATTTCTCGCCAGTTCCTTGGCTATGGGAAGGGTCATGGCAGTAACTCCGCCCTTGGAAGCAGAATAGGAAGCCTGTCCGATTTGGCCATCATAGGCAGCCATGGAGGAAACATTAATGATAACGCCCTTTTCTCCATCTTCTCCTTCGTTGTTAGCCATTACCGCTGCTACCTGACTTAAAACATTGAAAGTTCCTATCAGGTTTACCTCGATTACTACCTTGAAGGCATTTATATCCAGAGGACCTTCTTTACCTAATACTTTGCCCGGTTTGGCGATTCCAGCAATGTTAGCCAGAATATGAACAGCACCGAATTTATCTACAGCTGCTTTGATAAATGCCTGTACATCCTCTACGGAAGTGATGTTGCCTTTAACAAAGATAGCTCTGTCACCCAATTTGGCTGCTAAAGCCTGGCCCAGTTCTTCCTGTAGGTCAACGATTACCACATTAGCTCCTGCATTATAGAAACGAACGGCAGTAGCTTCACCCAGACCGGAAGCACCTCCGGTAACTATTGCTGTTTTACCGCTTATTTTCATGTTATTACCTCCTTTTTTATATACCTTTAGCTTTTATATACCTTGACCGAAATGACTATAAACTATTTGATTTTTTCGATGATTACGGCATTAGCATTTCCAAATCCGCCGCAGAGAGTAGCCAAACCATATTTGGAATCAGGCTTTTCGGTCTTCATGATGTTCATCAGGGTGATGATTATTCTGGCACCGGATTCACCCAGAGGATGACCCAGGGCTAATGCTCCGCCCCACATATTTACTTTTTCAAAGGGAGGATTCTGGCCAATTCCCAGTTCTCTTAAAACAACCAGGGCCTGGCTGGAGAAGGCTTCGTTCAGTTCTATTACATCGATGTCGTCAATGGTCAAGCCAGTTCTATCCAATAGCTTTCTTACGGCTGGAATGGGTCCGATTCCCATCATTGTAGGATCATTACCAGCCATGGCTCCGCGTACATATTTGAAGCTATAGTCAAGTCCCAGTTCATCAGCTTTATCCCGGGCCATTACGATCATGGCACAGGCACCGGTAGTCAGGGGTGAAGACATAGCAGCGGTGATAACCCCATTTTCTTTAAACGGTGAAGTCATTTTTTCCATAGCTTCCATGCTGATGTCATCTCTAATCCATTGGTCAGTCTTAACCATGAAGGGATTGCCTTCGTCATCATGACCTTCAATAGGAATAATCTCATTGTCAAATTTGCCTGCATCTCTTGCTGCAGCTGCTCTCTGGTTACTATATAATGCCATTAACCGCATATCATGAGGATCTACATTATATACTTCGGCAACCTTCTCTGCAGTAGCACCCATGGTTAAAGCTCCGGGAGCATAGCGAACCGCAAGTCTGGGAGCAAAATCAATGCCCATGGACATGGGAACTGCCAGCATGTCTTCGCAGCCTGCTACAATGTAGGTATCTCCGTCTCCAACCATTATGGCTCTTGCAGCATGCTCTAAGGCTGACATACCGGAAGGGCATTGCTGACAAATAGTATTGGCAGCTACCTGTTCCGGATATCCGCCGGCTAACCAGGCCAAACGTCCAATATCCAAAGTCTGTCCTACCTGCTTGGCTGTACCGCAGAATACTGCTTCAACATCTTCCGGTTTCACTTTGGGATTGCGTGCAAATAATCCGTCATAAACTGCGGTCATGATTTCGTCCGCTCTTTTGTTGCGGAACCAACCTTTTGTCTTGTGGGCTCTAGTATTAGCTGAGCGCACACCATCGATAATTACTACTTCTCTCATTAAAAACTCATCCGCCTTTCCTTTTAAATATTTTTAAAATATTTTTTTCACAAACTACCTTTGTGATTACCAGGATTTAAACCAGCACTTATCCTATGGGTTATTCAATGATGGAGGACCCTGTATATGAAGCAGTATTTGCAAATTCGATGCCAAAGATTCATACTGCTTTTTATGAAAAAGCATGATTCCATCCAAAGCTGGTTAAATCAGGCTTTGGTCAGTGATCTTAGCTTGATTGACTGCACTTATGGAAGCATTTCTTCTACCACTTTGTTACCAGCAAGCAACAAGGATGCCCCCTTAGGGGTTACAATTGTGTTACCATCTTAAGGAAGGCCCCCCATAGGATTTATAATACTGGCTGAAACTAAGAAAGGAATGAGTAACCCTATAAGAAGACAGGGCTTGATAATCAGCCCAGCATAAGCTTGTGAGCCGGATAACTTAGCCAGTTAATACAAAACCGAGGCCTGGGCAAAAAATAAACTTTACTGGCTTGGTAATGAAAGGGGCTCAAGCCAATGAATTGAAATAATCCATATCATGCTTTCATCATGCTTAATTAAAACAGAGAACAGTTTGAGGCAAACTGTTCCCTGCTCATTTAAGCAATCACACTATCTATTTTCTACTTACCTGTCTTCCCAGGGAGTTATGGCAAATTTAATACATCCATCCTGTTTCTTGGAAAAGATTTCATAAGCCTGCTCAATATCATTTAGTGGAGCCCTGTGGGTCAGCATAAATTTAGGATCAATGATCTTGCCCAGTCTGCTGTATTCAAATAAGAGATCTCTTCCGGCACTTTCCTGTATTCCCACAAACATTTTCAGGTTTTTTACTACCGCCAGGTTCATCACCGGCACACTTATCGGCTCGGAGAACAGGGCAACGGAACAGAAGCGTCCATGGAAACCGGCTACCTGTATAGCCATATTAAAGGTAACATTCAACCCTACCGTTTCTATCACGGTTGTGGCCATGGCACCACCGGTTATTTCTCTAACTCTTTCTACTACGTTTTCTTTAGCTGAATTTATAGTATAGTCAGCTACCCCATTTTCAACGGCCGCTTCCAGCAAGTAGTCTACAACATCCACGGCAATGATGGTCTTTGGATTGAATAAACGTGCTACCAGACAGGTGCTCATTCCTACCGGGCCACAGCCTATGACTACCAGAGTGTCGCCTAATCCCAGGCCTACCTCGGTTACCCCATAATGCCCGGTGCACAGCATATCCGGAATCAATATTACATCTTCTTCAGTCTGATCATCGGGAATAGGATTCATGTAAACTGCACCCTTGGGCAGTCTGATATATTCGGCCTGGGCACCATTTGGCCCCCCACCGCCGAAAACGCCATTACCAGGGGTCAGACAGAAGCGGGCTGGTTTGCCCTTTTTACAATTAGCACACTCACCACATTTGGAGGCAGCGTTTACTACTACCCGGTCTCCAACTTTAAAGCCCTTTACTGCTGGACCAATTTCTTCTATTACTCCGCAGAATTCATGTCCCTGGATTTTAGGCGGAGTTACAGTAGTCGACATATGACCTTGACATATATGCACATCGCTGGTACATATTAAGTTCAGGGTAGGCCTAAGAATAACATCATCTGGTTCAACAATTTTGGGTAGGGGAACATCAGTTAACCCATAGTCGCCCGGAGAACGATAAAGCATTGCCTTCATTGTGTCTTTTGCCATAAATATATACCTCCCTCAATTCAATAACTCTTATACCAGAGGAATTTCTTGCCAGATCCTTTGGGTGGCTCTCGGACAGTCGAAGGGGTAGCTCGCTGGTAGATACTATCTATGTATATAATTGCTGCTTATAGCTGCCGGAGATTGACCAGGCAGAAATTCTCCCTTTTGCATATGTCATTCCGAATTGCAAGATTAATGCCAGCCCAATATTTATTAACATAGCCAGGAAGCGCTGTATTCAAACTATTACCTGTAACCTGGGTGTTTACTCCGGCAACAACATTGTTACCGCCAAGTTACATTATTGTTGCCCCAGGATTTGGCCTGGACCATTAGCCGGTATTAATTCCGGCTTCTCAATGCCGTCGCCGGTACCCGGGAAACCCAGCTTGGGCTGCCTTAAATATTCTCTTAAAATAATGCTGCTACCATGCTACTGGACAATAAAGCGATGTTGGCATGCTGTTTGCGAATAAGCTGTATTTTGCGGACTATTATAATCCTTTAATCGAGTTTGACTCTGGAGGGGAGCACAAATGATAAAACGCAAGCAAATAGGTCCGGTTACTCAATTTTTAATGGGACGGGTAATTGATGGTTCATTGATCCGGGCTATGGCTTGTTATTATGTAGATGGATTATTGATAGACAGTGGGACAGTACATGTATCTTGCGAACTGGCAGATGCTTTTTCAGCTTTGCCCATCCATACTCTGGTTAACACCCACCATCATGAAGATCATATCGGAAACAACAGCTGGTTCCAAAAACACTGCAAGCTAGGTCCGGCCCTGGCCCATCCATTGGCAGTCCCTATAATAGAAAAAACCTCTCCCCTTATCCAGCCTTTGGCGGAATACCGCCTGAGAACCTGGGGCGATCCCCCAGCTTCCTCAGCTCAAGCTATAGGACAGGAAATAATCACCGAAAATTACCGGTTTAAGGTTCTGGAAACCCCAGGTCATACCCCAGACCATATAAGTTTATTGGAAAGCGAACGAGGTTGGTTATTCGCCGGGGATCTATATTTCGGGGAGAAAGTTATTGAAATACACCGGGATGAAGATCCGGATCTTATGTTGAACTCTCTGATGAAGCTTCTTCGATATGATTTTGAATATCTTTTCTGTTCTTCAGGAAAAGTTTTGCCGGGAAATGCCCGTCGGGCTATAGTAGCCAAAATCGCCTTCTGGGAAGAACAAAGGGAACTGGTGAGATATCTATACCAACAAGGACTGGCAGCAGAAGAAATAAGAGATCGGCTCTACGGCCCGGAAAGCTCACTCTACCAAAAATGCGAAGAGGAACTGGGAAAAATTCACCTGGTTCGGGCATTTCTCAAAGGCTACACTAAAGATGGGCAGCTCTAATAGCATCCTTAAATCAGTCCCCCCGATTCTGCTAAAGAAAGCTTAGTCCAATGCTATTCATCAAATATCAGCACAAATATACATTTTTAGGCAAATAATGACTGGTATTTATATTTACTTGTTTTTAATTCTTGCTTTTTATGTTAGAATTACGAATAGGGTTACAATTATGTTTCCAAAGGCAACAAGGTTGTGTCTATAATTGTATACCGTATTGATTATTGGTATCTAGGATCACTACAAAGGAGGAACCTAATTGCATATCTATAACGATAAAGATTACTGGCAGTTATTGCATCGAGATTCATTTGAGCGTAATAATTTAAGGCCAGAAATTTCAGCTTCGTGGCAACGAAGCTATGAATACGGCATTTCACCCGAAATGCTTTCTCCTCCTATGTGTGAAGAGGGAGAATTACAGATTCAGCCTAATATGGATTATATACTGGATGTAGCCCAGCCTCTCTGCGAACAAATGCTAGATTATCTTCCTGATGACCACGCGGTACTGATTCTGAGCAATCAGGCCTGTGTGGTGGCGGTTATTGCATCAGATATGGTAAAGAAATGCTTCGAGCAATTTGGGATGAAAGTAGGTGCTTGTTTGGCCGAAGAAAAGGCTGGCACCAGTGCTATTGCCTTGGGCATCAAACTGGGGCAACCCTTGCAGGTAGTGGGATATGAGCACTTTGCCCAGTTTGGTATACGCCACGGAGCCTCTTTTGCTCCTATTCGGGATAGGCGCAAAGTGGTAGGGGGAGTAGCTATTCTGGGACCCCTGGAGGCATATGACAGCAAAATATTAGGAATGGCCCAGTTAGCTTCACATTCCATATCCTCCCGGATTGGTATACAAAGATGGAACTATCTGATAGACCGTTCCATAAGCGATGGAATTCTGGCCATAGATGAAGAAGATCGCATTTTTTATATGAGCAAACAATGTCATAGAATAATGAAAGTACCAGAACAAAATACCTACAAACTTCCCTTGGCAGAAATAATAGATCCCGATCGACCCGAAAATCAGTATTTTTGGACTTTAATTAAAGAAAAAAGTCAGGTAACAGATGAGTCGGTTTTACTGTCTATAGGGGAGAGAAAAGAGCCGGTTAATTGCAATATAACCATCACCCCTTTTGATGCTTCAGTTAGTGACTGGTCGGTTAAAATTATCGTAATTCAAGAAATGGAACGTATTAACCGCTTGATCCGCAATTACTCGGGGAATAGTGCTCGGGTAACTTTTGATGATATTGTTGGCACCAATCCCCAATTTTTAAATACTCTTTATCATGCCAAACGTTCAGCGGGAACCCGTTCCAATATTCTCCTGCTGGGTGAAAGCGGGGTAGGCAAAGACGTTCTGGCCCAGGCTATACACAATGAAAGTCCGAGAAGAAATGGTCCTTTTATCGCTATAAATTGTGCCGCCTTGCCCCGGGAATTAATTGCCAGCGAACTGTTTGGATACGAGGAAGGGGCTTTTACTGGTGCCAGACGAGGCGGCAATTTGGGGAAATTCGAGCTGGCTCATCAAGGTACCATTTTCCTGGATGAAATTGGGGACATGCCCCTGGATTCGCAGGCTATGTTGCTGCGAGTAATTGAAGAAAAAACTATCGTTCGTTTGGGTGGTAGCAAATCTATTCCGGTAAATGTCAGAATTATTGCCGCTACCAACAAAGATCTACAGGCCGAAGTAGAAAACAATACTTTTCGCCGGGACCTTTTTTATCGCCTGGGGGTCATCAAAATAATAATTCCCCCATTGCGGGAAAGAACCGAGGATATAGCCATTCTCAGCCAGCATTTTTTGTCGGTGCTCTGCCGTCGTTTTAACCTGCCGAAAAAGACTCTATCGCCGGAAGTATTATATGCTTTCCAAAACTACAGCTGGCCGGGTAATATAAGGGAATTGCAGAACATATTGGAAAGTGCTGTGCAATGGTCGGTATCTCCCATTATCTCCAAAAACCAGGTAGAACAGTTGCTACCAGCCATAAAACCCAGTCCGCAGGTAAGTATTGAAAAGATTGTCGATCCTGAGGAACCTCTGGAATTAAAACAGATTAAGGCTTGCTTGGCCAAGTATGATAATAATAAATCAAAAACTGCCAAAGCTTTGGGGATCTCCCGTAAAACCCTGTATAAACGCCTGGATAAATACGGAATATCTTCTTCGTAAGGGCCGATCTGCGCTGAGAACCGGGAAAGAAGCATAAATAGCTATTTAAACCAAGAGAGGGATGCTTGAACATCCCTCTCTTTTGTATTTAGCCAGTTTGACTTCATTAATTTTATCGCTTATTTTCCGGTATAATTGGGTTTTCTCTTTTCTATAAAGGCGGTCATTCCTTCCACCTGATCCTGGGTGCCATAGCACATAGCCCAGCCGTGGGTTTCTATTTGCAGGCCTTTTTCCAGGCTGGTGCTCCAAGCAGCATTGATAGCTTCCTTGGCCATTCTTAAAGAAAATGGCGGCTTTTTGCATAATTTCCGGGCCCACTTCAAGGTGGTTTCTTCCAATTCAGCCAAGGGTACTACCTTGTTAACCAAACCATACTGTAAAGCGGTCTGGGCATCAAAAGGTTCTCCGAAGAAAACAAATTCTTTAGCTTTGTTTATAGGCATGATTTGAGGTAATTTTTGGGTGCCGCCGCCACCGGGAAAGATCCCTACGTTGATTTCCGGTACCGCAAACATAGCATTATCAGCACAGATTCTTAAATCATGATTGAGCAGGCTCTCCAAACCACCACCGAAAGCAACCCCAGCTACCATGGAAATAGTTGGCTTGGCCATGTCGGCCACAATGGAACCAACCCTGACTACAGAATCAGCAAACTCACGGGCTTCTTTAACCCCAAAGTTTACAAAGGATTTTAAGTCTCCACCAGCACAATAAGCCCGTTCGTTACCAGTAGTTATCATAACCTTAATTTCAGGGTCATTGGCTATTCCTTCATATATTTCGGCTCTCTCCTGAATCATTTCCGCGTTAACCGCATTAAGAGCTTCGGGCCTATTCATCTGTACAATGGCTATTTCCCCATCCACTATTCTGACTATCATAGTATTATACTTCTTATCTCTATATGACATCCTTTACCTCCTATTCTATTGCTTACTCACAACTTTGTACTCTGCCTGACCGATCAGCCTGTCAACTACTTCGTTTCCCCCCTTTGCCATTTTATGGCCGTACATAAATAAAAGCGCGGCTGTTTATCATTTGGTCTTTACTGACCTATTATTACTTGGCAATTTTATAAGCAATTTCTATGCCAACTTATTCCGACAGTATACAGATTTAGCTAAGCCAGAGGTATTTTATTTTTATTATTTGTTTAACTGCCTACAAATAATACAACTAGTGCATGAGGATAATACATTAATGATACTTTTGGCTTATATGATGCAGGTTTGGAGCCCTGGCCTGGCCAGGTTTCTGATGGCCCAGCCACTTGCCCTAAAAAACCATCCAGGCCTGTTTCACTACCCAAGGATCAGCCTTTTAGCTAGGAATTCGCTGCTATTATTAAATCGTAATCCCAAAAATAGTAAAGCAGGTCAATGTTCCATTGCCCCTGCCAGGCAGGTACCAGCCAGCTTGTAAACAGCTGGTAGCAGGGGTTATATCATGGCATTGTTCTTGCATATTAGCCCAATAACAAGCTTTTTCCAAATATATTCACAGTATGTGCTCGAGTAGGTGAAACAGTAGCACGCTGGGTTTTATTGTCATTTCTTGATTTATTTGTTGGTTTATTTGTTGGAACGGGAGTAAATTGGAGGAGGTTTAATATGGGAAAATATATAAAAGAGTATCAGAACAAA
>JAAYNQ010000152.1 GCA_012520725.1 Syntrophomonadaceae bacterium
GGCTCTACGAGTGCTGGGTTTGGCCTATAAGGAAATATCGCTGCTGCCCCCTGAGCCCAATAGCCAGACCCTGGAAAATGATCTGAGCTTTCTGGGCCTGCTGGCCATGATCGACCCACCCCGCCCGGAAGCCCAAGAAGCGGTGTCCATATGTCGCCAGGCAGGAATCAAACCGGTTATGATTACCGGTGACCAACTGCTTACCGCTTCCGCCATCGCCCGTGAACTAGGTATCTTGCTTCCGGGGGAGCAGGCCATTACCGGCCGGGAACTGGCTAGCTTGACCCAGGAAGAACTGGATGAGCGGGTGAAGGACATTTCGGTATATGCCCGGGTGGCACCGGAAGACAAAATACGTATTGTCCGAGCCTGGCAGCAGAAAGGTGAAGTGGTATCCATGACCGGTGATGGGGTCAATGATGCCCCAGCCTTGAAAGCTGCTGATATTGGCTGCGCTATGGGTATTACTGGTACCGATGTAGCTCGGGGGGCCTCGGATATGGTACTGACTGATGATAATTTCGCTACCATCGTTGATGCAGTAAGAGAAGGCCGTTCCATCTATGATAATATTAAACGAACAGTGGGTTTCCTGCTGGGTACCAACATCGGCGAGGTGCTGACCGTATTCATGGCCATGATCTTCTGGCAGGTATCTCCTTTTCTGGCCGTACAGCTGCTGTGGATTAACCTGATCACGGATAGCCTTCCGGCTGTGGCCCTGGGGCTGGAACCGGGTGCCGATGATATCATGGAACGAAAGCCCCGGCCCAGAAATGAAAGTATCTTTGCTCAAGGCATGGGATGGCGCATCCTGAGGCTGGGAGCCCTTTTTGCCCTGATAACCCTGAGCGGCTTCTTCCTGGTATGGCAGGACAGCGGGGATATCAAGGCCGGACGCACTATGGCCTTTTTGGTCTTGGCTTTATCCCAAATTTTCCATGCTTTTAATATGCGCTCCGACCACTCCCTGTTTACCATCGGCTTTTTCACCAATAAATATCTAAATAGAGCGGCCTTGATATCTATATCTCTGATAATTTTGATATTATCTATTCCGTCTGCAACTGCAGCCTTCGGTATGGTCAGATTATCCGCCGGCTGGTACCTGCTGGCAGTAGGATTGGCTTTGCTGCCCGTTGTACTAATGGAGTTGGCCAAAGCCCTGGGCTCGCTTAAGCCCCAAAATGCTGGACAGGGTTTATAACCGTAGGTCCCCTGCAGTCGCCAGCCCGGCTATCCCGCTCTAAGCCTATAGGGGCTAGCTGCGCTGGCCCGCCGGTCCGTCCCGACGAAATACCGTAGCAAGCACGGCGGGCGGTCGAAAACCGCCCCTACATAGCCCGTCGTAGATCCATATTAACATTGTAAGCCTGTAGGGGCTAGCTGCGCTGGCCCGCCGGTCCGTCCCGCCGGAATATCGTTGCAAATACGGCGGGCGGTCGAAGACCGCCCCTACAATCCTCGCATACTTTCAGCTCTAAGATAGCTGTGATTACGGGTATTCAATACCAGTTCCACCGTATCCAGCATCTTTTGTTTATCTCGAGGTAAGGTCCCCTGCAGGGGAAGGTAATTGGAAGCATGGACTCCCACGAACTTCAAATCGTCTAAGCTGATATTCTCCAGGATTATTTTCATCTCTTCCAGGGTTTCAAAGGCATCGAGGACCTGGAACTCTCCGTTTTGAACCTCTTGGTACAAAACAGTACCTGGAACTGGCGTAACCGTCATAGCTGCCAGGTACTTGGGTCTGATCCGGTTAATTATATCGGCAGTGGCCAGGGCATGTTCCCGGGAGCGGGTCCCCTTCCCGGCTAAACCCAGGAGTATCATGGCGGTAAGGTTAAAACCGCTTTCTACCAGCTTTCTTCCCGCTTCCAGCATTTCCTGGGCCCCGACTCCCTTTTTCACTTGCTTAAGGAGCCGGTCATCACCAGTCTCCACCCCCAGGTAGGCTTTGACCAGCCCTCCTTCCCTCAAGGACCTTAATTCTGAATTGCTCTTGCTCAGGGTGCTGCGGGGCCCCACATAAGATCCCACATGCCTGAGAGAGGGGAAAGTCTGATAAAGGGTGTCCAGTATTTCCAATAACTGATGGGTTTCCATGGCGATTGCATCCCCATCGCAGATAAAAACCTTTTCCAGGTCGCCATAGTATTCCCGGGCCATTTGGATATCTTCCTTGATTTCCTCCATGCTTCTGACCCGGTATTTCTTTTTCTTGTACATACCACAAAAGGTACATCCATTATGGGAACAACCTATAGTCGCCTGCAGTAGATAACTGTTTGCTTCGCTGAATGGTCTGAATATTTGTCCTTCGTATCTCATTTGTTTTTCCTCCGTTGCAAGCTTTGTTGACAAGTCCAAGCCTATTGCTGGCCCAAGCGCTTAAGTAATAAATTCGACCCCTTAGGCAGATAATATAATAGCCCCGAAAAGGAAAGCAAGGTATTATCTATGATTTTAGTTATTGTGAGAACCTTAATTTTATATCTTACCACCTTAATTGCTTTACGGATCATGGGTAAAAAACAGATAGCCCAGTTACAGCCTTACGAACTGGTAGTTATCATCATGATTGCCGAGTTGGCAGCTATTCCCATGCAAAACACCAATATACCATTGATAAACGGCATCATTCCCATATTCATACTCATCGCCTCGGAAATAACTCTATCCTATATCTCCTTAAAAAGTATACGAGGGCGGGGTATTATTTGCGGCAAGCCCAGTATAATTATAAAAAACTCAGAGATAATGGAGGACGAATTGCGGCGCTTGCGCTACAACATCAATGATTTATTGGAACAGTTGCGGCTAAAAAATGTGAACAATATCTCCGATGTGGCCTATGCTATACTGGAAACCAGCGGCCAACTCAGTATAATACTGAAATCCCCCAATCGTCCACTGCAGCCCCGGGATATGGATATCTTCCCTCCCCCGGAACTTATGCCCATTTCCTTGATAATTGACGGTCAGGTTATCAAGGAGAATTTGGAGCAATTAGACCTGGGCCTGGATTGGTTGAAGATGGAATTGGAGAAAGACGGTATTCAGGACTTTAAGGCTATCCTTTTTGCCTGTTTGGACAGCCAGGGTAAGTTTTTTTACCAAATCAAGTCATAAGAAGGAGGTTATCTCAAGGAATGCGGCTATTGCTATCATTATTGATTATACTTATGTCCATAATCGGGCTGGGGTTTTGGACCACTCATTCCCTGCAGTCATCAACAGATCAGTTGAGCCAGGAAATCAATATGCTGGTCCGGGCTATAGAGCATGAAGGATGGGAGACTGCCCTGGAGCATACTGCCAAGATGGAAAAAAACTGGGCTCAATCAGCCCGGTGGTGGCCGGTATTCCTGGATCATCAGGAAATGGATAATATCGAGTTTTCACTGGCCAAGGTCAAAGCTTATGTTAGCAGCCATAACCAAGCTCTGGCCTTGGGCCAACTGGAAGAGTTAAAACTGATGCTCAAACACATTCCCGAGAAAGAAGCCTTAAATATAAAAAACATATTATAAGCTTTGGATAAAAAGCATCTAATCATTTTCCTGGCGGATTATTACCGATTCTACTTCATAGCATCTATCCCGAAGCTCTTTTACTATATCGTCTACTTCCAGTTCCTCTAAACGAAAGATCAGCTTGTACATATCCCTTTTGGCATCATAATAGGCCACGGTATTGAGGATGTTCTTCCCTTTTTCAGCAATCATGTTGACAATTTCGGCCAGAGTCCCCGGCCTTTCCTTTACGTAAAAATCAATGCGGCTGTGGGTGCGTTTAACTCCCAGGATATCGATCATGGCATCAAAAATGTCGGTTTCAGTAACGATACCCACCAGTTTTCCTTCATCATCGATAACCGGCAAGCCACTAACCTTGTTTTCGCTCATGAACTTGGCCGCGGTTTCAATATAGCTATCCGGCCTGATGCTTATCACCTTTTGGTCTTTGGGCAGAATGTTTTTTATTTTAGTCTTCATCAATAAATAATTGATCTCATGTATGCTAAGGGAGGTGGCAGCAGAAGGAGCGGCTTTATTTAAATCGCTCAGAGTAACTATCCCCACTACCTTGTTTTTATGCATCACCGGCAACCTTCTAATATTGTTCTCTTTTAGCAGTTGAAAGGCTTCGGTAAGGCTCTCATCCTGATCGATGGTGATCACCTGCTGATTCATTCTTTCCTTCACCTTCATAAATGGATCCCTCCTCTTGTCTTGAGTATATTCAATTATACAATACTGGTGAATCCAGCCGCCTGAGCTTCAGCTCTACCCGCCCAGATACGCCTTTTTAACCTCTTCACTTTGCATCAGTTCTTTGGCTGATCCCTGTAGAACGATCTCTCCGGTCTCTATAACATAGGCCTGATCAGCGATGGACAAAGCCATGTTGGCATTTTGCTCCACCAGCAGGATAGTAGTACCACGGGAATTAATATCCTTTATGATGTTGAAAATTTCAACTACCAGGAGAGGAGCCAAACCCATGGATGGTTCATCCATTAAAAGCAATTGGGGTCTGGCCATTAAAGCCCGCCCAATAGCCAGCATCTGTTGTTCCCCTCCACTCAAGGTTCCTGCCGACTGTTTACGACGCTCCTTTAAGCGAGGGAAACGGGAGAAGACATTCTCCATATCCTCCTGTATACCCTTTTTGTCACTGCGCAGGTAAGCGCCCATCTCCAAATTTTCCAATACCGACATCTCTTGAAAGACTCTGCGGCCTTCCGGCACCTGGGAAATACCCAGGGCAACAATCTTCTCCGGAGCCATTTTAAGCAGTTCCTGCCCCTTGAATAATATGCTGCCTGAGCTGGGCCGCAGGATTCCGGATATGCTTTTTAGAGTGGTGGTTTTTCCTGCTCCATTGGCACCAATCAAGGTAACAATACTACCTTCTGCAACTTCCAAAGATAAATTTTTCAGAGCATGGATAGCGCCATAATACACATCTATTTCTCTTATCTTTAGCACTTTCCTACCTCCTCGCCCAAATATGCTTCGATCACTTTTTTGTTATTGCGTATTTCTTGCGGCAGTCCTTCTGCTATTACCTGTCCATAGTCCAAAACGTATATGCGCTCACATACTCCCATAACCAGGGACATGTCATGCTCAATCAAAAGAATGGACAATTGAAATTCCTCCCGCACCCATTTAATAAGTTCCATCAGTTCCTTGGTTTCCTGGGGGTTCATTCCCGCTGCCGGTTCATCCAGAATCAAAAGGGTCGGTTGGGTGGCCAGGGCTCGGGCAATCTCCAGGCGGCGCTGCTCACCATAGGGCAGGTTGGAAGCTATCTCATCCCGTTTGTGATCCAGCTTAAATATACTCAAGTATTCCATGGCCTTGGTCTCGATGTCCTTTTCCCCCTGAAAAAAGGCAGGTAATCTAATCAGAGTACTGAAGAGACTATAGTCTACGTTCTTGTGAAAGGCTATTTTAACATTGTCAATTACGCTCAAATCTTTAAACAGACGTATATTCTGAAAAGTACGGGCGATTCCCTTTTGGCAAATAGTATAGGGAGGCAAGCCGGCAATGTTCTGGCCCTGGAGTAAAATCTGACCCTTATCGGGTCGGTAAACCCCGGTAATTAAGTTAAAAACCGTAGTTTTACCAGCCCCATTGGGCCCAATGAGTCCAATTAACTCCCCGCTTTGAATGGTGAAATTAAAATTAATGACTGCCCCTAATCCTCCAAAAGATTTATACAAATTCTTTATTTCCAATAAACTCATTTTCTGCCACCCCATATCCCGGAAAAAGTCTTCCTGCTCAGTTCCTTATTCCCCATCAGTCCTTGGGGTCGGTAAATCATCACTATTATCAAGGTCAGGGCATAAATTACCATTCGCATGGCAGCATATTTTTGCAAAGCCAGAGTCAGGAAAGTAATAAAAACAGCTGCTATTATAGCTCCGGTGGTGCTGCCTAAGCCTCCCAGGACCACCATGACCAGCATATCAAAGGATTTGAGGAAATTAAAGGTTTCGGGCCTGATAATGTAGAAATAGTGAGCATACAAAACCCCGGCCAATCCGGCAAACATAGCCCCGATAACGAAAGCCAGTACTTTGTAGCGGGTAGTATTTATGCCCATTAGCTCCGACGCCACCTCATCTTCCCTTATTGATACAATAGCTCGACCATAACTGGAATTCATCAGGTTCACAATAATCAGTATAGTAAAAATAGCAGCCCAGTATAGCCAGGGCCAGGTAGTGAGCTTGGTAATACCCATGATTCCTGCCGGTCCATTGACATAATCGATATTCTGCAACACTACTCGAATTATTTCGCCGAAGGCCAGGGTAGCAATAGCCAGATAATCTCCTTTTAACCTCAAAGTGGGCACTCCCACCACAAATCCGGCTATACCTGCAGCCAGACAGCCCCCCAATATGCCTGCAATAAAGGGCAAATCCATAAAGTTGGTAATAATAACCGATACATAAGCCCCTATTGCCATGAAACCGGCATGGCCCAGGGAAAGCTGACCGGTAAAGCCATTGATCAAATTCAGGCTAACCGCCAAAATGACGTTGATACACATAGAGGTTAAAGTAATCTGATAGGACTGATTCACCAGTCCCGCGCTCAGAGCATATTGTACCAAGGTAAACAGCAGTACCAATACTATTACTTCCAATAGAAATTGTAGCCAGGACTTACTTTTTTCTTGCATTATCTTCACCTACACTTTTTCCCCGGTATTCTTGCCAAACAGACCAGTGGGTCTAATGAGCAATATTATAATCAGTACCCCAAAAGCTACCGCATCCCGGTACAGGCTGTTACCATAACCCATTACCAGAGTTTCCAAGAGCCCCATTACGAATCCACCTACCATGGCTCCAGGTACAAGGCCTATACCTCCCAGCACAGCTGCTACAAATGCTTTAAGCCCTGGAATGATTCCCATCAAAGGATTGATGGTTTGATAATAAACCCCTATCATCACCCCAGCTGCGGCAGCTAAAGCTGAACCAATAGCAAAAGTAATAGAGATGGTTCGATCTACGCTGATCCCCATCAGTACTGCCGCTTCCCGATCCAAGGACACTGCCCGCATGGCTTTTCCGGTTTTGGTTCTCTTGATGATGTACTGTAGGATCACCATAAGTAGTACTGCTGAAACAAATACGAATACCTGTTTATTTAATATGGACAAGCCTGCAATATTATAGGCCTTAACTGGAAAGGCGGAGGCGGGAAACACTTTCTGGGTGGGTCCCAGAATAACCACGGTTATATACTCCAAAAACAATGATAGCCCTATGGCGGTGATCAAAGCTGCTATACGGGTAGAATTACGCAGAGGCCTATAGGCTACTTTTTCCATAATAACCCCTAAGATGGCACAGAATATCATAGCTGCCAGCATGGCCACCACAATATCGGTACCCAGGAGGGTTATGGAAAAAAAACCTACATAGGCTCCCACCATCATAATATCTCCATGGGCGAAATTGATTAATTTGATAATGCCGTATACCATGGTATAACCCAAAGCAATGAGAGCATAGATGGCTCCCAGGGATAATCCGTTAATCATTTGTTGTAAAAATTCAAGCAAATTAGCCACTTCCTTCTATTACTACTTAAAAGGAGAGAGAGGTTCAAGCCCTCCCTCTCCCAGAGCGTACATCAATTATGGCTGAATTCTAGTGTTAACCGTCTGGCTTCCATCTTTGAACTCAATGATAACTCCAGCTTTAACCGGGTTATGCTGCTCATCAATGGTCATTTTACCGGTAACTCCTTGAAAATCCTTGATATTAGCTAGAGCATCGGTAATCTTCTGGGGGTCAGTAGAATTAGCCTCAGTTATGGCCTGAACCAGCAATTGCACGCAATCATAACCCAGAGCAGCAAAAGAGTCGGGCTCTTTATTATACTTGGCTTTAAAAGCTTCTACAAAATCTACTACTTTAGGATCAGTATCCTGTGATGAGTAATGGTTGGTAAAGAAGGTATTGTTCAGAGCTTCTGCTCCGGCTACACTGATCATGTCCGGAGAATCCCAACCGTCTCCACCGCCTATGGGAGCGGTTATACCCAGTTCACGGGCTTGTTTAATCAAGGGAGCTACTTCCTCATAGTATCCGGGTACATAGATAAAATCGGGGTTGCTGCCTTTGATTTTGGTCAAAGTAGCATTGAAATCACGGTCACCTTTCACAAATCCTTCTTCAGCCACAATGGTACCGCCCATCTCAGTAAAGGTTTCTTTGAAATAGGCCGCCAATCCTTTGGCGTAATCACTGGAGGTATCGCCATAAATGGCAGCAGTCTTAGCCTCAAGGTTCTCGGCTGCGAATTGGGCCATCAAGGTTCCCTGGAAAGGATCTATAAAACAGACCCGGAATATGTATCCCCTGGTTTCTCCAGTTTTTTCATCAACGGTTACATTAGCTGCAGTGGCTGCCGGAGCAATCAAGGGAATTTTATTTTCCATCATAATAGGGGTACTGCCGGCCACATTACCACTGGTCAGAGGTCCTATTTGAGCTACTATATTTTCTCCTACCAGAGCTGCACTCACGCTCATTGCTTCGTCAGCTATGGATTTGCAGTCTCTTTGCAGACCTTCCAGCTGCTTTCCTAGTACACCGCCGGCGGCATTAATTTCTTCAATGGCCAGAACTGCACCATCTCTGGCATTGCTGCCATAGCTGGCAACAGCACCTGAAAGCTCAACATTGATACCCACCGGAATAGTGGCCGTCTCTCCTCCCGGCTCCTCTTCCCCGGCTTGGCCTCCACAACCGGCAAAAATGCTCAAAACCAACATCATTGCCAGTAAGAAGGCCAACTTCTTGTTTCTTCTGCTGATCATTCCTTTTCCTCCTTTAATCTCTTTTTATCCTATCGCATTAATACGATAGCCCTAGGATCAACTAAGATAATATTACTACAAATCGGGCTTTTGGGAAAAGCTTATTGGCTCAATTAAAAGCAATACCAGGCAAGTCTTTCCACTCCATGCCCAAGCCTATAACAATTCCATTATCCCTTTTTTCGGCAAAAACAAGCAGCTTCCCTGCTTTTAAGGCAGAAAAACAGGCCCAATTATAAGTGATAATTTTCCCATAACCGTCCCTATTTTCCATCCCTATATGCAAGAATGATATATAGCAGCGATTGATAAAATAGACTTGATGCATTTATAATACCGCCAAAATTATAAATCAGACTAATTGTTCCTACCGTAACTTTAGCCCGTCTATTAATATTTTACAATACCTTGCCCTCTATTTGCTTGCTAAGAGATGCGCTTTTAAGTAGCCCTTGTGAGTATTCACAATGTAAAGGGTAAATATTTGTATATGCTTCCGATGAAATATCGGGCTAATGTGCTAAACTGTTCAATAAAGACGTGGATAATTGGCATGTACTGTACATGTCCATAATTTTCTATCAGCAGCTATGATCGAGAGAGGAAGAAAGGGGAGATATCATGAGTAACGAAGAAAATAAAAAAGGAGTTTCCAGGAGATCATTTATCAAAGGAGCAGCGATTGGTACGGTAGCTATTGCTTCGGCCGGCAGCTTGATTGGTTGTAGCCCTCAGGAAGAAACCCCTAATGCCGGCGAAACCCCGGCAGAAAGTTCAACCCCCAGCTTTTTGAAGAAACCGGATCCCATTCCCGACAGCGCCATTAAGGAAACTGTAACTGCTGATGTGGTAGTGGTTGGAGCAGGAATGTCCGGTTTGTGTGCCGCTATGGCGGCTGCAGAAGAAGGAGCCAAAGTGGTAATCGTAGAAAAGACTGCCAATGTCAACTTCCGTGGCAATGACTATGGAGCCATTGGTAGCAAGATGCAAAAACAGATTAATAATCAAATAAATAAAATGGAAGCGGTTCAGGAAATCATGAGGTACAATGCCTACAAAGGCAACCAGAGAGTAGTTAGCTTGTGGGCTGAAAACAGCGGCATGGTTGCAGACTGGATTATGGCAAAAGCCGAAGGTTACGGTTGCAAACCTAAAGCAGTGCCCCTGGATGAAACCGTAACTCCGGGAACCACCATTAAAGGGTTTCCTACCTTAAGCTTTAGAATGGATCCCAGTGAAGCAGCGATATCCGATGCCCCCACCGGAACCGATCCCTGGACAGCTTCCATGCGTTACACCCTGAAACAGGGTTGTATAGATGCTGGAGTGCAAATCTATTTTGAGACCCCGGCTGTGCAGCTGATTAGAGAAGACAAGGGCCGGGTTACTGGAGTAATTGCCGGCGCTGAAGGAGCTTATACCAAATTTGTAGGACAAAAAGGCATCATCCTCTGTTCCGGGGACTACAATGCGGATAAGGAAATGCGGGAATATTATATTCCTTCCACCAAGTACATCCAAGCCAATATGTTTGAAATGGTCAACGGTCCTATCAATACTGGCGATGGACATAAAATGGGTATGTGGGTCGGAGCTGCTATAGATGAATTCCCCCATGCCCCCATGTATTTTGACTTTGCGGTTCCGGGAGCTCCCATTCTGGCCGACGCCTTGATGAGGCAACCCTGGTTGAATGTCAATGAGCGAGGCCTGCGTTATTGCAATGAGGAGCTTCCCTATGCCTATCTCTGTAATGCCCAGCGTCAACAGCCGGAATTAGTCAGATGGGCTATTTGGGATGCCAAATGGCCGGAAGAAGCACCTTCCTTTAAGGTAGTCGCTTGCAAGGATATGCGGACCAATTTCCATAATCCAGAAAATGTTAAAGCTTATATCGAAAAAGGTTATATAAGAAGCGCTGAAACCTTAGAAGAGCTAGCTGATAAAATTGAAGTTCCCAAAGACAATTTCCTTAAGACAGTTGCTCGTTATAATGAACTGGCCCAGCTGGGCGAGGACCTGGATTTCGGCAAGCGGGCAGCCTGTTTGACCACTGTTGAAAAACCGACTTTCTATGCAGCACCCTTAGGAACTGCACTCCTGGTCACCCTGGGTGGTTTAAAGATCAACGAACAGTTGCAGGTACTGGATGAAGAACAAAATGTCATCCCGGGTCTATATGCCGCCGGGAATGCCTCCGGCAGCTACTATGCCAACGACTATTGCGTAAACCTGCCCGGCAACAGCCACGGTCGTGCTTTCACCTTTGGTTATCTGGCTGGTAAAAACGTGGTTGCATTAGGTTAATAACTATTATACCAATCAGCATCTGGCCGGAGTGGATAAAAATAGCAGCCCCAGTAAACAGGAAAGCCCGTGATTAAACGGGCTTTCCCTGTTAACTGGGCTGTTAGCTTTATTATTGGTCTTAAACTGTCCTTTGGGAACAGACTCATGCTTTCCTTTGGAGCCTCTCTAATTATTTGGTCTTAATCTGATATTCTTTAATCTTGCGATAAAGGGTGGAACGACTCATTTTTAGCCGGAGGGCGGCATCGGATATATTATAATCGCTTTGCAGCAAGGCTTCCTGAATAAATATCTTTTCAATGTCTTTCATAGGCAATTGCTGCTTTTCAGGCTGCAAGCCAGCTGTAACAATCTGCGGTAAGCCTTCCCGAATGTTGGCCGGCAAATGTTCCGGACCTATCATTGGGCCATGGCATACATTAACTGCGTAAAGTATGGTGTTTTCCAATTGCCTGACATTACCTGGCCATTCATAGTTTAGTAAAGCCAGAAGAAAGGCATCACTTAATTGCGGTACTGCTATACCCTGCTGCTGGGCCACCTTTTGAGCAAAATATCGGGCCAGCAGAACAATATCTTGCCCCCGCTTTCTCAAGGGTGGGATATTGACTTGTAATACCTGCAGACGATATAAGAGGTCCTGTCTAAAGCGCTTACTCTCCACCAGTTCAGATAGATCACGGTTGGTGGCGGAGATGAGCCTGAAATCCACCGGCAGGTATTGGCTGGACCCCAGCCGCATAACCCTTTTTTCATCCAAGACCCGCAATAAAACTGGTTGCAATTCCAAGGGCATATCCCCAATTTCATCTAAAAATAGGGTGCCCCCATGGGCCAATTCAATTTTTCCCGGGCGTCCCTGCTTTTCCGCCCCGGTAAAGGAACCACCTTCATAGCCAAAAAGTTCACTTTCAATAAGAGTGCTGGGTATAGCCGCACAGTTAACCGCCACAAAAGGCCCGTCAGGACGGCTCTGCTGGTGTATGGCATGAGCAAACATTTCCTTACCGGTACCGCTTTCCCCCTGGATTAGAATGTTGGCGTCCAAGTAGGAAAACCGGCGTGAAATGGCAATATTATTGAGCAACTCAGGCGCTTCTCCCAGAATATCCTGAAAAGTAAATTTGGCTGCCAAATTATGTCCTTTGTTGCTGCTGCCTTTACGAAGCACACCATTCTTCTTAAAAACCAAGACCAGACCCAGATTCTGTCCCGCATTATCCGATATGGCCTGTACTGAAAGTATGGTAATCCGCTGATTCCAGCGTTCCAGGAATACTTCAGTATCAAATACCGCTGGGCCTTTTTCTAAAACCGATTCAATAAAAGACAGGGGACCCAGGACACTTTGGTAAGGCATTCCGATCAATTCATGTTCCAAAAGAGGTCTAAAAAAGTTATTGGCCATATTATTGGCCTGGGTAATAATACCACTCTTATTAAGAGTCAGAACCCCCTTATCAGCCGAGTCCAGGGTAAAACTCAATAATTCCTTGTTAAAACCCATCTGAATATCTTTTTGTATAGCCCAGGCCATAGAGACCACCAGGCCCAGGGAGTGAGCATTTTGCTGATGGAAACTGGGACTGACAATGGAAAGGGTACCGGATAGATTCTGGTTACCGTCAAATATAGGGGCTGAAGAGCAAAAAATATCATCATATCTTTCACAATAATGCTCGGGTCCGGAAATCTGCATAGGAATACCATGAATTAAACTGATAGCATGGGCACAGGTCCCGACCGTTTCTTCATTCCAAATAGAACCAGCCACCAATTTAAAACGCTTATTCTGATCCTTTAACTTTTTGTTGCCCTCCAAGACTCGTAGCATGCTCCCTACTTCATCGCTGAGCAGAATTATGCACTGGGAATCAGCTAACATGGTAGACAACTGTTGAATAAAGGGCTCCGATGATGCCAAAAGGGAAGCTTTCTCCTGGCATCGCTGCTGCAAGGCTTCCTCACCCAGGGCGGGGGCAAAATTATAATCAAAAACACTGAGACCATAATTAAAAGAGCGAATCCAGGAGTCCAAAATTTCCGGCCGTATTAAGCTTATTTCCTTCTTATCGATCCGCTGATTGATTACATCCAGTTTTAATTGCTTGATTTGTTTGATCAATTCTATAGCTTCTGCTTCTGCATTTTGCGTTATAATACTGCGATTGCGTATCATTGGGCTGAGTGCGTGTTCCAGTTTCATCCATAACCCCTCCTTAAGTGAGGATAGATCAGCAAAGCATATACCATATATAAAAATTCTAAATCTTATGATAATTTTCTTGTTTATTTCTCATAATAGCACAATATTTTATTATTGTCTCAGGTATATTGTTTCATTTTGAGATAAGAAAGGAATGTCTGGGCCTTAAAACCCCCAATTCATAAGCTTGTACAGAAATATTTCACTTGGCACAATATTTGCTAAATAAATAGTCGAATCTAAAGGAAAGAGGGGTAGTCTGAATGATAACAGCAATAAAGAGTAGTGATATGTTAATCGAAGGTGTACTGGACCATGGGCTGACTTTTATTGGTGATTATTTGGAAAGGATACTTCACCATTCCGTTCTTATTGCTGATCATCACGGTAGAATCTACTTCCCCGAGAAAAAAAGCCCAGCCCTTATAGACAGTATGTTCGTGAATATCCCCACCGCCATGCAAAAGAATGAGTATTTTCACTCCGAGGAAGATAAGCTCCTTTACTACCGTATTGCCGTCAATGGAAAAAGCGCTTATGTGATAATAAAAAACTTTCAAGGCCATGGCCTCTCCCAGCTGCTGGCTATACTCAAAGACAGCAGACTGGCAATAAAATGTTATTTCTCCAAAATGAACCATGGCAGTGCCCTGTTTAAAAAGAAACTGACCGAATACCTGTTCACCTCCAATCGGGCTAATCTTATGGATATTTTGCAGCTAAGCGATATTGAACTGGATATAGCCAGGCCTTGTTTCTTCTTATTGCTGGAGACAGAAGCACAAGCAGCCACAGAAGATTTGGAACTTATATCTTTCTACGGCCATGAATACTGGCTCAGAAACAATTTAAAGTCTATCTCTCTTTATCATAAGCATCAATTGGCTTTTATCATACCAGCCAACTCCTCCAGGGCTGACCAGGAGATCGATTTGGCCGCTTTCAAAAACACCCTGGAAAAACGCTTCCATATCAGCACCGTATTGGGTGCGGGGGGAATATACCCTCTGATTGATATGGAAAAAAGCTTAAGTGAAGCTCGCATAGCCATCATTATAAACGACTTGATGGGAAACAGCAGCTTGATAAACAGATTTTCAGAGCTGGGCATCTACCAAGCCATATTTTCCCAGGATATAGAGCAAATCACCGAATACTGCAAGCAGAGGCTAGGACGTTTAATTGAACATGACAATAAGAATGACGGTGAACTATTGCCTACCTTAAGAAGATTACTGGATACCTGTGTTAATATTAAAGCCACCGCCGATAGCCTGATTATTCATGTAAATACCCTGTATTATCGTATGAACCGAATCGAACAGATTTTGGAGATTGATCTGGCTAAAATGGCCACCAGAGTCGAACTTTATACAGCTATAAAGGTATGGGATACTCTCCAAATTCTGAACCGGAATGAGCAAGTCTGGTCCAAGGATCAGAACTTCGACATGGCCTTGCAAGCCTAAGTCAGCAAAAGGGGCCTGGCTCCTTGCTTAACTTAGGGCTGTCCATCTTGAATTACTGATTTGGCAGTGGTATGCTGGGCCTAAGCAATTAAGCCATCAGGCTGCTTATCCAATTTCAGTAAGAAAGGTTTGGTTTTATGATAGCAGAACAAATGCGGGAACAGGTTAAGAATAGTTCCGTAATTCGGGCTATGTTTGAAGAAGGTAAAAGACTGGCCGAAATATATGGGAGCGAAAATGTATTTGATTTTAGCCTGGGCAACCCTAATGTGGCACCCCCGGAGGCAGTTAAAGAAGCTATCCTGGAAATAATTAATAGCGAAGAAGCTATGAACATTCATGGGTATATGAACAACTCAGGTTATGAAGAGGTAAGAAGGGCTATAGCGAATTCCATCAACCAGAAATTTGGCACCGATTTTACCCAGGATAATATAGTTATGACCGTGGGAGCGGCGGGCGGTCTTAATGTAATTTTTAAGACCCTGCTCAATCCAGAAGATGAAGTTATCACCTTTGCCCCCTTTTTTGGTGAATACCGTAATTATGTGTCCAATTACCAAGCTAAACTGCTGACAGTATCGCCCAACACCCTGGATTTCCAGCCCCATCTGGAGGAATTCCAGGATAAAATCAGCCCAAAAACCAAGGCAGTTATTATCAATTCTCCCAATAACCCTACCGGGGTCATCTATTCGGAAGCTACCATAATTAAGCTGGCCAGTATTTTGCGAGCTAAACAAAAGGAATTTAACAGCCATATTTATCTTATTTCTGATGAACCCTATCGGGAATTGGCTTATGATAATATTGAAGTTCCTTATCTTACCAAATACTATGAGAACACTATTGTCGCATACTCTTTCAGCAAATCTTTGTCCCTGCCCGGGGAAAGAATTGGTTATCTGCTCATCCCCCCTTCAGTTTCTGATTATGAAAATGTGCTGGCGGCAAGCAATATTGCCACTCGCATCCTGGGTTTTGTAAACGCTCCTTCCTTATTTCAAAGAGTTATCGCTCGCTGCCTGGAAGCCAAGGTGGATATTGATACCTACAACCGCAATCGGGAACTACTATACCAAAGCCTGCTTTCCTTCGGTTATGAATGTATAAAACCTCAAGGGGCTTTCTATCTCTTTGTAAAAACCCCTATTGAAGATGACCTGGAGTTTTGCCAGCGGGCTAAGCAGAAGAAGATACTTTTGGTACCCGGAACTTCTTTTGGCTGTCCGGGATATGTGCGCATTGCCTACTGTGTAGCTTACCAGACTATAGAGAAGGCCTTGCCCGGCTTTAAGGAATTAATCAATGAATGTAAATAGATCTTACTGGTTATTGAAAACTGAAGCCCATGAGTATTCCTGGTCCGACCTAAGCCGGGAAAGCGAAGAAATCTGGGATGGGGTTAAGGCTCCCGGGGCGATTAAGAACATCAAAAAGATGAAACCGGGGGATCTGACTTTCATCTACCATAGCGGCAGAGAACGCAGTATAATAGGACTGGCTGAGATCATCAGTCTGCCTTATTTGGATCCCCATAGTGGTGAGATGGTATTCAAGCTGAGAGCTCTGGAAAAACTACCTAAAGGAATAAGCCTGAAACAGATTAAGGATAGTGGAATGTTTGCCGATTGGGATTTGGTCAGGCTACCTCGCCTTTCCGTAGTACCGGTAAACCAAGTACAATGGGATACTATACTGAAATGGGCCTATGATGCCTTACCTGGTTCTGATTCTTCCTTGAAATCAATTCCTATTAAGCCCGGTACTAAGTAAAACGGAGGTTCAATTTTGTCAACAGAATCAAGATCTGAGGACTGGATAAAAAATATAGTATTATTTTTGCTCAGCCAGAATATATCCCTGTTTGGGTCCTCCCTGGTCCAGTATGCTATTTTCTGGCATATCACCCTAAACACCGAATCGGGAATAATGATGACCATATATATCATTTGCGGTTTCCTCCCTACCTTTTTTCTTTCTCCCTTTGCAGGAGTCTGGGCTGACCGTTATAGCCGCAAATTGCTGATTATGATTTCTGATTCCGCCATTGCCATATCTACTCTGGCCCTGGCGGTTCTTTTTTTACTGGGCTATGATATGCTGTGGCTGCTTTTTGTGGTATCAGCTATCCGGGCTTTGGGAACCGCGGTTCAAATGCCGGCAGTAGGTGCCTTAGTTCCCCAGCTGGTTCCAGCCGATAAGCTTACTCGGGTAAACGGCACCAATAGTAGTATACAATCACTGATCATGCTGCTTTCTCCCATGCTCAGCGCCGCCTTGCTGACCCTTACCAGCATAGAAATAATATTCTTTATCGATGTAGTAACCGCTGCCCTGGCTGTTTTGATTTTATTGGTGTTTTTACAGATACCAATTCATACCAAAGCCAGGCAACAGTCTGATATCAGTTATTTCAGGGATATGCAGGCGGGATTTATATATATTAATCAACAAAGTTATCTAAAGCAGCTGTTTTTATTCTGTGCCCTCTTTTTCGTACTGTCGGCGCCAGTGGCATTTTTAACCCCATTGCAGGTAACCCGCAGCTTTGGAGGTGATGTGTGGCGTCTTACTGCCATCGAAGTAGCCTTTTCTCTGGGTATGATGCTGGGAGGATTGATTATTGCTTCCTGGGGCGGATTCAAAAATAGGATTCACTCCCTTACCTTATCCACTCTGGTAATCGGGGTTACTACCTTTGCCCTGGGCATCACTCCAATCTTTTGGATTTACCTGGCTTTCATGGGCTTGGCCGGAATAGCAATGCCTATCTTCAACACCCCCTTCACCGTATTATTACAGGAAAAAGTGGAGGCTGATTATTTAGGTAGGATATTTGGGATTTTGAGCATGATATCCAGCACCATGATGCCTTTGGGTATGTTGGTCTTTGGTCCCCTGGCGGACCTGATTAAAATAGAATGGCTCTTGATAGGAACAGGTTTGCTGATATTCATTGAGGGTTTTTTCATGGGGGGCAGCAAAGTTCTGATAGAGGCGGGAAAGCCTATGGAACCTGAAGTCTAAAGCAGCTTAGCTTTTTCTTTCCGGGAATCAAATTACATCATTATTACCACCTTACTAATACCCGGTAGTAAATCTGTTATTGAGGGAAATTGGCGGCAAGCACCCCCGTTAAATGAGTTCTGGGCTGGGTTGCCCATAAGGAAAAATAGATCTAAAAAAAGAAAGCTGATGCTGAAATACTAATCTATCAGGGCCTTTAGATCTTTGAGTTTTGATCAAAAGCCGTATATCCATCCTGGCTTAGGTACTTACCTATTACAATTCTTTGTACTTGGGCAGTACCTTCAACAATCTGCATGATTTTAGCATCCCGCATATACTTCTCTACCGGATAATTCTTGGTATAACCATAACCTCCAAAGACCTGAACTGCATCTATGGCATTTTGCATAGCTGAGTCCCCGGCATGTAGTTTGGCCATGGAAGAAAGGGTCTTATATTTTCCTCCCACATCCTGAAGATAAGCAGCCTTCAAGTATAATAAACGGGATGTTTCAGCTCTTACCGCCATGTCGGCCAACATGAACTGAATGGCCTGCAGAGCGGCAATAGGTTGACCAAATTGCTGTCTCTGGTTGGCATAGCTTATAGCTGCTTCCAGAGCAGCAGTAGCGATACCGGTGGCCATAGCGGCTACCGCGGTACGGGACAGGTCCAGGGTTTCCATTAAAATACCCAGGCCATCGCCTTCTTTTCCTAGCATCATTGATGCGGGAACCCGTACATCTTCGAAAATAACTTGAGTAGTACTGCTACTTCTAATTCCTAATTTATCTTCTTCCTTGCCGATGGACACTCCAGGCCAGTTTCTATCCACCATGAAGGCACAGATTCCTTTATTCCCCAACTGTTGATCCAGGGTAGCCATCACACTGAACTGCATAGCAATGCCACCGTTGGTAATGAATTGTTTGGTTCCATTTATTATATAGTGGTCCCCGTCTTTTATACACCTGGTAGAAATACTCAGAGCATCCGATCCAGCACTGGGTTCGGTTAAACAAAATCCACACACGGCACCATCCAGATGCCGGCCATACCACCATTTCTTCTGCTCGTGGTTAGCACCTACCAGAATCGGAGCCGAAGCCAGGATAGTTGAAGCAACAATAGTAGTAGCCATTCCAGCATCGCCTTTAGCTATCTCTTCACAAACCAAGCATTGGGAAGTGTTATCCAATCCATCTCCCCCATATTCCAGTGGGACCCCAATAGTCATAAAGCCTAATTCCTGCATTTTAGCCAGGGTGCCCAAAGGGACTTCTCTCCTATGGTCCCAATCAGCGCAATAAGGAACAATTTCATTAGCTGCAAAATCAGCTGCCATTTGCCTGATCATTTCCTGCTGTTCGCTTAAACGAAATTCCATACTCTGAGTCCTCCTTAAGTCCTTACTCCTGGAATTGGAACTCATAAGTCCAGGGACTGTTGTCATTGTCCCTCCCCACTCTGATTGGGTTCCAAATCAATCCCCCAGTTGTGATACAGGGACATCAGCGCAGTTCCTGCAAACCGCTGATCAAAAAGCCCGGGCCTCCCGGCGCTGTGCATGGTGCAAGACCGGGAGCCGGGCTGGTAATGATCATTACTTTTATAACAGCTTTCGGCTCTAAAGGCAGCGTTCATCCCTTTTCCTAAGACCTAGTCCTGTTATCATACCTGCCTTGGGGCTAGATTCTATCCCTTTTTTACCAAACAACATTGGTTTCGGTATTCTGCCTTGAGGTCAGAATCCATTTCTTATCTAAAACCCTGTATCGGTACCCTGCCTGGGGGGTCAGAGTCCGATTATTTAAAACTTATATTGGTATCCTGTCCTGAGCTCAGGATCCGTTCTACTGGTATTCTGCCTTACGGTCAGATTCCATTGCTTTTACATAAATGCTTCTTCCGGACAGTCGATAGCACTGGCGTCAGCAGCCTTCATGGCCTTTTCCGTGCCAAAGATGCTGGGAACAACGTTCATTACATAGAACTTGCCGCTGGCAATTTTACCCTTGAAGAAATTGGCATCAAAGTGTTCTTCTCCTACTTCCGCCAGTTTCTGGGAAGCCAGCAAAGCCTGTTCCAGTAAGAGTTTGCCGCAGTAAAGCATGGCAGTTGCATGTAGTATCCGGGTGGCGAAAAGGGGGCTCAGTTCCGGACGACTGCTCTTCCATGAGGCATTAACGTCCAATATCTCTTTATAAGAGGCAAAGGCATCCTCCATCATGGCAAATTCAGCGGCAAATTCCGGGGTCTTCTTATCAGCAATAAAGTCCTGAATAGCAGCCAGCCACTTCTTGAAAGGTTCGCCCTTCTTCATGGTGAACTTACGTCCTACCAGGTCGTTGGATTGAATGAAGCTGGTGCCTTCCCAGATGGAATAGATTTTACAATCCCGGGCCAGGGAAGCAGGGGCATATTCTTCCATATAGCCATAACCGCCATGGCATTGTATGGATTCAGCAGTCATTAACCAGACCATATCTGATGCATAAGCCTTACACAGCGGATTTTGAACCATGAACATGTCTTCCGCGAATTCCCGCTCTTCCGGATCGGAAGATTCATGGGACAGGTCCACATAGTAGTAAGTTTGATAAATTAAAGCCCGAATGGCCTCCATGCAGGACTTCTGGTACATCAACATGCGCCGGACGTCTTCATGCTCGATGATCCGCACACTGGGTCCCTTGGGATCAGTAAATTTGGGGCTCTGTTTGCGGACTTTGGTATACTCTAAAGCTGCATAGTAAGCGGCACCTATAACGCCCAGTGAGAATAAGCCGGTGTTAAGACGCTCTTCATTCATCATCTGGAACATCTGGGACATACCCTTGCCCCGGCCGTCAACCGGACCATCACCGATCATCCAGCCATAGCAATTGTCATTTTCACCGAAGGATAAGGCACAAGTGGCAGAACCATGCAATCCCAGTTTGTGTTCAATCCCCATAGTGAATACATCATTATAGTCACCCATTGAACCATCTTCATTGACCCAGTACTTAGGCACGATTAAGCAGGATATACCGGCGGTACCCGGCTTGGCATCGGGTGTCTTGGCCAATACCAGGTGAATCATGTTAGATACCAGATCATGGTCACCAGAGGTAATAAAGCACTTCTGGCCTTTGATTTTGTACAGACCCGGAGTATCAGTGGGGAAGCATTTGGTGGTAATGGCTCCCACCTCTGAACCTGCTCCCGGCTCGGTCAGGCACATGGATCCGCCCCATTCTCCGGTAAACATCTTAGGTAAAAAGCGCTGTTTCAGTTCTTCCGAGGCATTGAACTGGATTACGGTAGTAGCCCCCTGAGTCAGACACCACAGGAGCGGAATAGCAGGGGAGGCACCCATCTGGGTTTCCAGGATCGGAGCGTACCAGGCCAGGGGCAGGCGTCCTTCTGTTGAGCGGTCTCCAAACTGGGGTCCCAGTTCTGACTCCATGACCGTAGTATAAGCATTTTTAAAGGAATCAGGAGTGGTAACAACTCCGTTTTCGTATTTTACTCCAATCTCATCAGCATCGGCATTGGCTGGGCAGAGCACATCACGGCATATTTTGTGGTTAACATCCAGGATGGAATCAAAGTCGTCGACTGAATAATAGTCTTTATAACCATCGCAGGACAA
>JAAYNQ010000014.1 GCA_012520725.1 Syntrophomonadaceae bacterium
AGGCGGCATCAGGATTGATAAGCTGCTGTTGCCAGGCCAGTACATAAGTAAATATGCCGGCTGAGACTGCTATACCCAGGGATATGGAAAAATTACGGGTGGTGGCATTGAAGCCTCCGGTATAACCAGCCTTCTCCGGGGGGACGGAACGGAATATGCTGCTGCTGTTGGGAGAAGCGAAGAAACCCATACCTACGCCGATAAACATCAGACCCACCGCGATCTTGGCCATACTGCTGCCATAGGCCAGCAGGGAAAAACTCAAGTGGGATAAAGTCATTATGAACAAACCTACTGAAGTCAGACGTCCGGAGCCGATACGATCGGAGAGGCTGCCGGCCAAGGGAGCGCTTATGGCCATGCATACCGGGGGAATGGTCATGTAAAGACCCATGATTTGTGGAGCCATCTGTAAGTATTCTTCCAGGTAGAAGGGAAGCAAAAACATAACCCATATTTGCGAGATATAGGCTAAGAAACTCATTATATTGCCATAGATAAAAGTCTTGATTTTAAACAGGGCAAAATCCAGCAGTGGATAGAGCTGTCTTTTCTCATGATAAGCAAAGCCCAGGAAGAAAATAAGTGTAGCCAGGACCATAATAGGCCTGGAGGGATTATTATGGGAAAGGGACAGCAATAAGCTGACTGAGCCCAGGGTAAAGAGTATCAAACCTACCATATCATAGCTTCTCTTTTCCCTACTTGTGGGCTGGAGGGGCAGGTATTTTAAAGCCAGGTAAAAGCCCAGCAATCCCAGGGGAAGGTTGATCAAAAAGATATAAGGCCAACCCCAATGGGCTAATACCAGTCCTCCCACTACAGGTCCAGCCATATTGCCGATTCCCACCATGCTGCTGGTTAGTCCCAGTGCTTTGCCTTTTTCCTCCGGGGGAAAGGAATTAGATATGATACCGGCTCCGGTTGCCATCATCATACTGGCCCCAAAAGCCTGGAAAATCCGGCTGGCCACCAGGTAGGACAGGGCAGAGGAAAGGCTGCATAAAAGAGAGCCTCCGGTAAATACCAGAAAACCATAGGCATATACCTTTTGGCCACCTATTCGGTCTCCATATTGGCCAAAAAATAAAAGGGTGGCGGTTATAACCAGCATATAGGCAATGCTAACCCATTGTACCTCTTTCATGTTAACTGAAAAGTCAGCTGCTATGAGGGGATTGGCCACGTTTAGAATGCTTCCGTCCAGGGTGGAGATGAATATGCCGGCACATATTATTCCTAATGCCTGCCACTTGGGTTCCCATTTCATGTGATTTTCTCCTATCTGCCCTATTATATGCAAGCCCTTGATGGTCTTGGTAGTAAAATATCATATAATATTTTACCTGATTATAGAACAGAAGAGGAGCAGGAGTACCGGTCAGCGATCAGGTTTATTTATCCCGCAGCACTTTGACGATAGCATCAGAAAGGCTATGAACGGCGATAATCGCATCCTCTTTACTGAGCCGGTCGGTTCCGCACTCAAACAATATGGAGGTAGGATATAGATCTTGATTATAATCGCCCTTACCCATAAATATTCCTCGCATCAGCCCGGGATATAGCTCATCAGCAGCGGCTTTGATCCTCTTGGCATACTGCAGATTGGTTTGCATATTCGGATTGCTGCGGCCAATAACTATCATAATGCGGGCAGAATCTACTCCGTTAATGGAGGTCTGATAGGCCCGGGCCGGGGCCGAATCCCGGTGAATATCAAATACTGCATCCGGCTGTTCTTTTATCAGCTGAGCCGCAGTACGCCGGGAACGATGATAGGCATTGATGTCATGAGGATCATGCAGCTTATCGCTATGGGTAACGCTTATTCCCTCTTTTTGCAAAGCGGACTGCAGAGCCTTGCCAATATCCAGTACATCGCCCTTTCCAGGTTCACTGGCAGTGCCGGAGGTAGGTATATATGATTCATCGCTGTGGGTATGGTAGATGACCACATGGATATTCTGTGGCTCCGCCACTGCTGGCAGGCTCTGGTCATAGAAATCACCGCTGAATATAGTATCTCCTTTGCTGTCCGGCCCCGGAGCTTGAGTGACCTGGGTTTTTATTTCCGCTATGCCCTCGCTGCCTGAAACTTTAGTTACTATATAATGCTGGTTATTCTCGTTTATATATTCATCCTCAACATGAACTGGCTCACCGGTCTGAAAGATTATATTGCCTTCGCTGTCCCTCACGGTTACACACTCAATAGATTCGTTATCACTACGGTAGTATTTGGGGTTTGGACTGCTGCCATAAACATTGAAAAGATATGCTGCCACCATAACCGCCAGCAATATCAGGAAAAAGGTCCAGATATATCTTTTATTCAAGGTGTTCATGATGAAAAAACCGCCTTTTCATTTAGCTGCTAGTATTATGTGAAAAGGGCGGTTTGATTATTAGTGGATATATTTTAATCAGGCAGGGAAAATAAAGCAGAAAGCTTATAAGCTGGTATCCCAACTTGACAAGTATTTTTCCTGTTCCTGGGTTAAACGATCTATATTGACTCCTGCCGCCTGTAGCTTTAATCTGGCCACCCGCAAGTCTATGGCATTGGGAACTTCATAAACATGGGGTCCAAGTTTACCCTGGTTTTCGATTAGATAGAGCATGGATAAGGCTTGTAAGGAGAAGCTAAGATCCATAACTTCGGCTGGATGTCCGTCTCCGGCGGCCAGGTTAACCAGCCTTCCTTCTGCCAGCAGGTATAAGCGGCGTCCGTCAGCCAGCAAAAATTCTTCGATGTTGGGACGTACCTGGCGCTTATTAACGGCCAGAGAATTAAGATCCCCTTTGCTGATCTCCACATCAAAGTGGCCGGCGTTGGCCAGGATAACATTATCTTTCATCAGTTCCAGGTGTTCCCGGCGAATAACATTTACATTTCCGGTAACCGTAATGAATATGTCGCCCAAAGGAGCAGCTTCTGACATGGTCATAACCTCAAAGCCATCCATAATAGCTTCATTGGCTTTGATAGGATCGATTTCAGTAATAATAACCCGGGCTCCCATGCCCAGTGCCCGCATGGATACACCTTTGCCGCACCAACCGTATCCTGCTACCACTACATTTTTCCCGGCTACTACCAGATTGGTGGTTCGATTGATACCGTCCCACACCGATTGACCGGTTCCATAACGATTATCAAAAAGATATTTCATATAAGCATCGTTTACAGCGATTACGGGAAAGGGTAAAGAACCTTCTTTATCCATGGACCGTAGCCGAAAAATGCCGGTGGTGGTTTCTTCACAAGCGCCTATAAGTTGCCGGGCTTGACCGGGACGCTCTTTTACCAGAATGGATATCAAATCCGCTCCATCATCGATTATGGCATCGGGATGGTTGTCAAGGCTTAAATGTAAAAAACGATGATAATCTTCTCTATCTTCACCATGCAGGGCATAAACTGCTATTCCTGAGTCTACCAGAGCGGCTACCACATCATCCTGGGTAGAAAGAGGATTGCTGGCACAGGCTGCCACCCGGGCTCCTGCTGCTTGCAGGGTTTGCAGCAGATAGCCGGTTTTGGCCTCCAGGTGCAGGCAGCAGGCGATAGTTTTGCCCTCCAAGGGTTTGCTCCGGCCCAGTTCCTCTTTTAGGGCAGTCAAAACCGGCATATTATTTTTTACCCAGTCTAAACGGGTATATCCGTCTGGAGCCAGTTTGATATCTTTTATCACCGGGGGTATTAAGGTATCTTTTATAGTCATGCTCAGCCTCCGTTTTTTTATAGGTTTTAGGATATTATAAAGCAATTGTTCTTTGAAGTGAACCTGGATGGACAGGAATCTATTAGAACAGGCCTTGACAGAACAAACGTTCGCCCTTACAATATAACCAGAACATGTGTTCGTTGTTTTATAGTTTGGAGAAGGAGGCTTTAAAAATATGTTTGAAGGAATAAGCAAAAAGGAACTATTGGAAGCTGCTGTGGGAGCTGTCTGCACTGTTTTTATGGGATACCTGCTTTCGGTAGGATTGCTGTTGCTGTTCTAAGTGCTTTGACCTTTGCTTGCAATCCTAATAAATGCCACTTGATGAAAGAATCAATATTACTATGCTTAAACATATAATACATATAGTAAATAAAGACTGGGCTGTCTTTGCTTATTTGAAATCTGCACCAGGCTACTCTATACTAAGGGTAGGACGGGGAACATTTTCTTGGCAAGGGGGAGGGTAATGGTTTTAGAGGAGCAAAAAAACCGCAATTGGGCTATGGGGTGTCATTTAGCCGCTTTAGCCTTGTATATTGGAATACCATTCGGTAATATTTTCGGGCCGCTTATTATCTGGTTGATTAAGAAAGATGAAATTCCGCTGGTAGATGAACAGGGTAAAGAATCATTGAATTTTCAGATTTCCTTGATCCTATATGGTGTAGCCATGGTGATATTAATCGCCTTGTTCTCCTTCACCATAGTCTTAATACCCCTGGCTGCAGTTCTGGCCATATTACTTATGGCTATAGGTCTGGTCAACCTGGTCTTGATTATCTATGCTGCCTTAAAGGTCAGCAATGGAGAGTCATTTAGCTATCCTTTGGCCATCAAATTTTTCAAATAAAAGTACAAATGGGCTGCCCCAGCCCATTTGTAGTACCCCATATTAAACAAAAAATACCTCCATCATCCCTGTCCATATGCTAGCGTTTAGTACCATGGATGATATCAAATCTCTATCCCCGCAAGCATTTTCAACATTATAAATGTATATTCGGCAATAATCAATGCCTTGTACTAAAGGTGTCTTTCACATTTCTTTCTTACTTTTGGTGCATCATGAACTATGATAATTTGTTCTGGAGAGCAGGTATAGCATGGGCGTATATGGAATTAATATCTAGTGTCGTATAAAAAAGCAATTTGACCCTCCTGGGAAGTCAAGAGAAATATTAGCCTGGTTGTGGGGAAGGTTATAATCATAAATTGGCCGGTAGCAGTGTTATCAGGAGAGCCAATGGAATAGGAGGCATGGGGATGAAAAAAAAGACCGTAGAAATAGTGCCCGGAGTATACATGATAGGAGGGCCGGGAGTCAGCAGTGGCGATGATTGTTGTGTATATTTAATCGAGAGCAAGGACGAGCTGTGTATTATAGATACCGGTGCCGGTAAAAGCGCGGGAATGATTTTGGAGCAGGTAAAAAAAGCTGGTTTTGATTTGGAACAGGTACGCTTTATAGTAATTACTCATGGACATATAGATCATATTGGAGGTTTGAAAAAATTCAAAGAAACCTTAAATGCCCAGATTATAGCTCATGAATTGGACTTGCCCGCAATAGAAGAAGCCCGTCCGGAGTTAACCGCCCAGGCCTGGTATGGAGTAAAATATGAAGGGGTTAAAGTGGACCGGGTTTTAGCCGGTGATGAGAGTTTTTCTCTGGGGGATATAGAGATTTATTGCCTGCATACTCCAGGACATACCCCAGGCAGCATATCGGTATTTGCTGAAATAGGGGACAAGAAAGTGCTGTTTGCCCAGGATGTCCATGGACCCTTTTTCAAGGAATGGGGCTCTGATAAAAAGCAATGGAGAGAGTCCATGCAGCTTCTGCTGGATTTGAATGCCGATATACTTTGTGAAGGACATTATGGTATTTACCAGCCCGCTGACAAGGTGAAATCCTATATACAAGGGTATCTGCAACGTTTTTAGCTCTATCTCCATTCTTCAAACCAGTAGTAACTCACCCTGGGGGTGCCGAAGTCCTTAGCCTCCAAACGGTTGTAGTAATTGGCGGTACCGAAGTATATATCCAACCAATAAGGGGAATCTGGCCACAGACCATAGTAGACGTCACCAGTATCCATAACCTTAAATGATGTATATTCCTTCCCCTGTACCAGTACCGGTTCTTCCAGATACAGGGTAGTGCCGAAAGGTATCACCGGTTGCAGGGGGCTACCGCCATAGTTTACCGGATGCAGGGGATGAACGGCCACTCCACCCATGAAACAATACTCTCCACTAGCTGACAGTGGTGCATAGCTTTCACCTACATAGGCAGTTGCTTGCTGATTTTTCACGGAAAATTTTATATACCACTTTAAATCAGCCTGGGATTCAGATTCCAGCCCGGAAGAATCCGGCTTGCTTGGCTTGGAACTTATTTTACTGCGAGAATTGGCTATGATCAGGGTAGCTGATATAATCAGCAATATAGCCAGGGCGGTTATCGCTATTATCAAACGCAGATGTCTGGTTTCCAACATAGTCTGCACCTCGTTTTCATTACTTTGTGCAGCAGGGGACTGATTTATAAAGGGCAAATTTTTACTTAAAAGTGACTTTAGTGGCCAGGAGTTGAAATTAAGCTATAATGTATTAGTGAAGTTAAAAGAGGGAAGGAGACCAGCTTATTGAAGATAAAAAATTTAGGCATTGATGAAGGATTGTTTAATAGAATTAGCGAGGTAGCCCAACACATGCCGTTTTATAATTTGCTGGGAATTAGGATTACCGCTCTAGGGCCGGGATATGCGGAATTAATGGTAAGTACCGGAGCAGACCATGCCAATAACCTGGATATAGTTCATGGAGGACTGCTTCTAAGCTTGGCCGATGGAGCCATGGGAAATGCCGTCCGTAGCCTGGGAATATTAGCCACCACCGTTGATTTCAACACCGCCCTGATGTCTGCGGCTCCTCTGGGCCAGGATATAATTGCCCAGGGGCAGGTGATAAAAGCGGGCAGAAACTTAATATTTACGAAAGCCCAGGCCTTTGTGGGAGACAAGCAGGTGCTGGAAACCCGGGGCACCTTTTTTAGAATGGGTAAGATAGATTTCGAGGAGTAAAAGGGATGCAGCAGAATTTAATGGAGATAAACAATTACGGCCTTATAACTTTCGCTTCCACTGCTTATGCCTTGAAAGCGGAAAAAGTAATGAAGGGTTTGGAAAAAATCTTTATGATCATACCTACTCCCAGGGAAATATCAGCTAGTTGTGGTCTGGCTATAAAACTGGAGACTGGTGAATTAAATGAGTTTTTAGAGATACTGGCCGGGGAGAGGGTACCGGTACAGGGAGTATACCGCATAGAAGAAGAGGGGAAAAAGAAAATACTGCATGCAATCAATCCGCCCCAGGATTGATTGGATGCAGTATTAGGGGAGGATGTACCAGCAGGATGTCTATGTACCAGATGGAGAACATGGCTGCTTACTTTAAACCGGGAGGTCCTGTAGCCCAGGCTGTTCCCGGCTTTGTCTATCGCCAGGAACAGGCCGACCTGGCCCAGAGTATTGCGGAAGCTTTCAGCAGGCGGGAGTTTTTGGTGGCGGAAGCAGGTACTGGAGTGGGCAAGACCTATGCCTATCTTATGCCGGCTTTTTTGTGGTCCTGGAGAGAGAAGGAAAAAATTGTGATATCCACCCGGACCAAGGCCTTGCAGCAGCAGCTCATCGGACGAGATATCCCTGCCTTGTTGAATGCCACCGCTTTGGATTTGAAATATATGGAGGCCAAGGGGCGGGAGAATTACTTGTGTTGGAACAAGTATACCCGCATCCTGGCCGGTAAAGAGACTTTGAGTGAAGCCCAGCAAGTCTTTATCACCAAAATATTGAATTGGGCTGAACGCACCCGCACCGGTGATAAACAGGAATTAAGTCTGGATGCCGATCTTATGAAACACTGGCCTATACTGGCTGCAGATCGTCG
>JAAYNQ010000153.1 GCA_012520725.1 Syntrophomonadaceae bacterium
CATGGCGGATTATGGGGCCATGCCCGGGACAAATCATTTCTATCTCATAACGGGCTAGCCTATTAACGGCTCTTAGCACATAGGGCTTAAAAGGTCCTATAATATGATCGAAATAATCCTTTAATGCGGGGATAATATCAAAGTCAATCAAATCACTGAACAGGCGGTCATCTGAGTAATGACTGCCGAAAGAATCTCCGCTGAAGAGGATTTTATCCTCCTGCAGATAGGTGTATACATTATCCGGCCAGTGTAAGAGCATGGCCCCGAGGAATCTTAAAGTTTTTCCTCCCAGTCTTATTTCCATTCCCTTACCTATCCCTTGAGAGTTGTAGCTGTGGTGGCATATTTCTCGTAAAAATTCCAGGGCTGGTCCGCTACCCACTATCTTCAGATCTGGTATTAGTTCTGTGATTTTGCTTATGGAACCGGAATGGTCAGGTTCGGTATGGTTGATCAACAAATATTTAATCTGGGATAGATCTATCACACTGCGCAGATTATCCAGATATTCATCACAGAATTCTTCTTTTACCGTATCGATTAAGGCCGCAGCGTCTTGCCCTTTTACCAAATATGCTCCATAACTGGTACCGAATTTAGTTTCCATTATGATGTCAAAAACGCGTAAATCAGGGTCCTGCACCCCCACCCAATATACTCCTTCACAAATTTGTACTGCCGGCATGCTATTACCTCCTTATATCAGATATCACCATTTTCTCACTGCTTAGGAATGCTTCCCCAATCATCAAATATCCCACCATTGGTTGGACTGGGCGCAGGAAAAACGTTTATATCTTACCTGCCCATGTTTATCTATCCCCTCCTTCCAGGATGAATCCAGCTTGTGGTTGCGGGCCCAGACATGACACAGTGGTTTATGGAGTTTCTCCGCCTGGGCTACAATCTGGGCAGTAATGGAGCTGTCCGAATCCTGCTGTCCATCCCAGACCACTATCATAACGTCGCTGTGCTCGGCTATAAAATAACCAGCCCTAAGATATGCTTCCTTCCTGCTGGGTAGAGGAGGGATATTTATTATTTCTGTGGCCCGCTCCGACAACCAGTGTTTGAATTCTTTTCTTAATTCAGCACCTTCCGGGTCCACCCAATAATCATCAGTAAGCCCGAAATCATTAATATATTCCTCCTGCGGCACTGGAAGTACAACAATTAAGCGGGAGTTTTCCTTTTTGAGCAATTCCCGGGCCACCAGGCGATCAGCTCCTATAGCTAAAGGCGAAAAAACGGTAAGATAACGATCCGGGAACTCTTGCTCAATAAAATCTATGGCCTTTTGTACTGCTTGCTGCAGTACAGTCATTTGCCGGGGATCCAGTTTAACATGCCCGGAGATTCCGATACGCAGCATTTCTCGATGTCCCATTCGGGTCAAAGCATTGAATTCGTCCAAATTAACATGCATCTTTAGAATATGATCCGGAGGCAGACTGGACAATTCATATTTGCGTTTATCATGCAGACTGCTCATCTTTATCAAATTGTCCATGGAACGAGCCCCATGCAGGTACTGGCTTACTTGCAAAAAGGCATCCAGCACCCCGGTATCAATTTCAATTTGCCCCTCTGATTTGATATGGGGGGCCTCTGCCTCCAGATATTGCCTGAGTATAAAGGCCCGACGTATCATATATAATCTATCTTCAACTGTATTGGGATCTCCATTTATACCCTTTATGTTGATATAAGCCCGTAGCCGGCTGATAAAATCTGGTTTCTTGGCTTGCCGATCCTGGACGTCGTTTCCGGCCCGAAAGGCTTCAAAAGAATAACTGGTAGCTCCAGCAAATACATAAATCCCTCGACCCAGGGGATGGGTGCGACCCTGAACAGTGAATTCCCCATCCTGCATAGGAGCCAGGAAATACTGCAACCATCCTAAAGGCTGCCCTTCACAAGGAGTATCAAATTCGTCCCAGAAAACAAGGGGGGTCTTACCTTTTAGATTCAGGTCCCGAATCTGATTAAAAGCATTTTGTAGTTCACTGGCCAATCTAAACTGGGACAGGTTAAAAGTCAATTGGGCATCGGCATCCAGGCCCAGGCCTTTAGCTATCTCTTTGATTACAAAGGACTTTCCCGCTCCTGGAGGGCCAAATACCGCCACACAAAGAGGAGTTTGTGATCTCTCCAACTGCAGATAGCTCCGCATAGCATTGTTTACACTTCTAACTCCTTCCACTTCCTGGCGGTCAGCGCTATACCATGAACCGATGGTTTCAATAGGCACCTGGGGCAAAGCCTTGCGGGGGCCATATATTACAATATTACGGGCACATTCACTGACTGCTTCGATATTGCGAGTGTTGATAAGATAATCTTGCTGGAGCATATCATCTGTTAACAAGGTCCTTTCCAATATGGTCCAGTTACCCAGGGTCTTCGGATTGATGGCTAAGCCCTTATCATCTACAAATATGC
>JAAYNQ010000154.1 GCA_012520725.1 Syntrophomonadaceae bacterium
GGTACCCGCTTATTAGGTATATGTTTGGGATTACAGCTGCTTTTTACTGAAGGGGAGGAACACGGCATCCACCCGGGTTTGGGTATAATCAAAGGCCAGGTGAAAAAGTTTAATCTGCCCCGGCCATATAAAGTGCCCCATATGGGCTGGAACCAGGTTTATCCCAGGCAGGACAGCGTTTTGTTTAAAGGTTTGCCTTCTGCTGGTCACTTTTACTTTGTCCATTCCTATTATGTTATACCCCAGGATGATTCAGTAGTAGCCGCCTATAGCGATTATGGATTGGATTTTGTCTGTGCGGTGGAACAGGGACAGCTTATGGCTACTCAATTTCATCCGGAAAAGTCAGGTCGTCTGGGCTTGCAAGTCTTGCAGAATTTTGCCGGCAGCTAACAGCATTCAATTCATATTTTCCGGCAACCGGGATAAAGGCCTCCTGGCTGCCGAGTTAAGATAATAATGAGGTGTAATTACAAATGATTATTTTCCCTGCCATTGATCTAAAAGATGGACAATGTGTTAGATTGGTCCAGGGGCAGGCCCAGGCCAAAACGGTATACTCGGATAATCCGGGAAAGATAGCTTCCTCCTTTGCCAGGCAGGGAGCCAGGTACCTGCATGTAGTGGATCTGGACGGAGCTTTTACCGGTAGTCCTCAAAATGCTGCAGCTATTGAAGCCATCGCTGATAGTATCAACATCCCCTTTCAGGTAGGAGGAGGCCTGCGCAGCATAGAAGATGTGAGAAAGGTTTTGCAGCGGGGAGCAGCCCGGGTTATTGTAGGTACCAGAGCGGTGAAAAGCCCTGATTTTGTAAAAGAGTTACTGGATTGTTTTGGAGCAGAGTGTATAGTGCTGGGAATAGATGCCAGGGACGGGAAGGTGGCATTAGAAGGTTGGGTGGAGACCTCCAGCATCAGTGCCCTGGAATTTGGCCACAACATGAAAAGCCTGGGAATCAAGACCTGTGTATTTACTGATATCAGCCGGGATGGCCTGCTCAGTGGCCCCAACCTGGGATCTACCCAAGAGCTGGCCCAAGAAACCGGGCTTAATACCATAGCTTCAGGTGGTGTTTCCAGTGTGCAAAACATCAGAGATCTGAAGGCTTTGGAACCCTGTGGGGTGGTAGGGGCTATTATCGGCAAAGCTTTATATGATGGCAAAATAGATCTGCTCCAGGCCTTAAAGGCGGCAGAAGAGTAGTATATCAACTTGGGGCAGTTTAGCAGGGGAAAGAACTTTAAGATAGAGGAGAGACTGGAGGAGAGAAAGATATGCTGGCTAAAAGAATTATTCCCTGCCTTGATGTACATGAAGGCAGAGTGGTTAAAGGGGTAAACTTCGTCAATCTTAAGGATGCCGGGGATCCGGTGGAATTAGCAGCCTACTATGATCAGGAGGGAGCCGATGAGCTGGTGTTCCTGGATATCAGTGCTTCCCATGAAGGCCGCAAAACCATGGTGGATGTGGTCCGGGAAACCGCCAGGCAAGTATTTATACCACTGGCTGTGGGTGGAGGAATTGGCAATCTGGATGACATACGCAGCATTTTGGTGGCCGGGGCGGACAAGGTGTCGGTAAACTCAGCAGCAGTCAGGGATCCGGCCTTGATTAAAGAAGGGGCATTAAAGTTTGGTAGTCAGTGTATAGTAGTAGCCATCGATGCTCGTAGAAAGGAGCAGGAAACCTGGGAAGTTTATATCAATGGAGGGAGAGTCCCTACCGGATTGGATGCCGTAGAATGGGCTCGGGAAGCTGAAAAATTAGGAGCGGGAGAAATACTGCTGACCAGTATGGACCGGGACGGAACCAAAGATGGCTATGATCTGGAATTGACCCGGGCTATCGTCGATAGGGTAGGCATACCGGTAATAGCCTCGGGAGGAGCCGGAAATCTGGAACATCTTTATGAAGGAATCCAGTATGGAGGGGCTGATGCAGTGTTGTGCGCCTCCATTTTTCATTACCGGGAATACACTATTGAACAAGCCAAAAAATATTTAAAGGATAAAGGAGTTCCAGTTAGACTATGATTGAGAAAATGAATTTTGATAAAGAAGGCGGGCTTATCCCGGCTATTATTCAGGACGCTATAAGCGGTCAGGTCTTGATGCTGGCTTATATGAACCAGGAAGCCCTGGCTAAAACCCTGGAAACCGGGAAAACCTGGTTTTATTCCCGCAGTCGTCAAGAGTTATGGATGAAAGGTGAGAGTTCAGGGCATGTACAGACGGTTAAAGAAATACTGTTCGACTGTGACCAGGAC
>JAAYNQ010000155.1 GCA_012520725.1 Syntrophomonadaceae bacterium
CTGTACCCATAAGGGCTTCATTAAAAGTCAGGCTTTTTACAAAAGAGTATGATTGAGTCGGGTTGTCTTATCAGGCTTGGGTCTGTTTAAAGTTATGAGAGGAGTAAGAGTCGATGAGTAAGCATGTTATTACTATGGTTAAGCCTAACTTGCAGAGAGCCGTTCAGGATATTAATTGTCGGGAATGTGCTACATCGTGCCAATCAGCTTGCAAAACATCTTGTACAGTGGGAAATCAATCCTGCAAAAGACAGAAATAATTAAAACCGATAATGAAGGGGCAGGTGCCCCTTTTTTTATGTGAATTAAATCAGGGAGGAAAGCTGGTGCGATTAAACAATTATGATTTCAAGGCCAATTTACATTTATACTGCTGGAAGGATTTGAATATTCTTTTAGACGTCAATAGCGGAGCTATTCACCTCCTGGATTCTTTAGCCTGTTTATTGCTGCAAAACATTATTGACTACCAGGGTGATATCAAGCTGGCCTTGGAACAGACGCTCAGGTTCTATCCCCAGGAAGAGGTCTTTGATGCCTTAAACGAATTTATTTCCTTGCAGAGCCAGGGAGCCCTGTTTACCCAGCCTGACCTGCCTGAGTTTGACCTATCCTCGATGAAGCTCAAAGCCATTTGCCTTAATGTAGCACATGCCTGCAACATGAACTGCGGGTATTGTTTCGCTGCTCAGGGCAATTTTGGACTCCCGGCATCTTTGATGTCCCTGGATACGGCTAAACAGGCCATGGAGTTTTTAGTGGAAAACAGCGGCTCCATAAAAAATCTGGAAGTAGATTTTTTCGGTGGCGAGCCATTGCTGGTATTCTCTATGCTTAGAGATTTGGTGAGTTTCTGCCGGGAAAGGGAAAAGGAAGTAGATAAGCGTTTTAATTTTACCTTGACCACCAATGGGCTGCTGTTGGAGGATGAAGTTATAGATTGGGTCATAGCTAACGATATAAGCGTTATTCTCTCTCTGGATGGAAGAAAAGTGGTCAATGATAAACATCGCCTGCTAAATAATGGTGAAGGCAGCTATGATTTAATTGTTCCTAAGATAAAAAAAATGGTAGCCCGGCAACCGGTAAGCTATTTCACCCGGGGCACCTTTACTCGCTTCAATCTTGATTTTTCCAGGGACCTGAAGCATTTAATCGAACTGGGCTTTGATAGTATATCTTTGGAACCGGCGGTAGGGCCTGATAATGGCTTTTCCATTACGGAAGATGATTTACCCCGGGTTTTGCTTGAGTATGAGAAGTTAACGGAAGTCTTGTTGGATAATTATAGACAGGGCAAGGATATTGAATTCTTCCATTATAATTTGAACCTGCAGCAAGGGCCCTGTTTGGCTAAAAGAGTGACTGGTTGCGGGGCCGGGATTGAATACCTGGTAATTACTCCGGAAGGAGAAATATACCCCTGCCATCAATTCGTAGGTGATTCGGATTTTTATATGGGCAATATCAGGCAAGGGATTCAAAACCCTGATATAGGGCAGCGCTTTGCTGCTAACCAGCTTAAGGACAAAGAATGTATCAATTGCTGGGTTAGATATTTTTGCGGGGGAGGATGTCATGCCAATGCTTATTACAGAAATGCGGATCTGAAAAAGCCTCACCGGGTAAGCTGCGAGATGCATAAAAAAAGAATAGAAGGCGCTATATACCTGGACTTGTGCCAACAAATGTCGAGGAAAATTTAAAAAACCAGGCAGAAAGAAGGAAATTTATAAGATTAAATCGAATAAGAAAAGCGGATTAAAAAAATAGGGAGAATTTTTATATGATAGCATATTTTAGTAAGTGCAGGGAAAAACTACCAATGATATTGGGGGCCCTGGCGATAGTAGCGATGTTGGTGGTAGGGCTGATTGGGATGAATTTCACGGCTTATGCGGTACATATAGATGAAGAGGTTAAGCTGCTGGTAAAGTCTATTGATAGTGTTGAAAAAGCCACAGAAGATATTGAA
>JAAYNQ010000156.1 GCA_012520725.1 Syntrophomonadaceae bacterium
AAGATCAGCGGTGATAAGAAAGTGGGCCTACGGCAGTTGCTTTCAACCCATCCGGACCTTGATGAGCGAATCAGACGGCTGCAAGCTTAATAATTATGCCCCATTATCTCGCGCAAATCGTTTATTTCCATGTCTAATTCTCCAATATTATTGGGGGCGGTATTTGACCGCCCCCAGAATTATTTATCGATTAGAAGCCCATGCCAATTAGGATAGGCCCTTTTGGGGGTGAAACTATTTCGGCTGGTAATAACACCTTTTGGGTGATTCCAATTTCCCCCCGTCCTTTAATTTCTTAATCAGCTTATCTACTTCCTTTTTCTCCAAGCCGGAGAGTTCAGAAGCTTCCTTGGCACTCAAAGGTTTGCCGGCTTTAATAAAGGCATCCATTATTCTTTTTTCATTATCCATATGTAGCTATCCCCCATTTCATGCAACTTTTCCCTACTATAGGCTATGCCAAGCTTAATGTCAAGTTGGCAAAACGGCGGGGGATTTAAGGATTAATACATTAAAGAAAAACCTTTTAAGGCGAATCAAGAACTGGTATAAAGACTATAAGTCTTTCTGATCCAGATCATCTTCCCGGTCTTGGATTTGTTTTTCATCCGGAGGATGAATTTCATATTCTTCGGCCAGGGAATCCTCGCCCCAAAATACTTGCTGCTTTCTCATGGAGGGGTGGAGCAGTTTACGCTCAATATAAAAGCGATCGGAAAAGGGCTCATATTTTACCGTATCCACTGCTGCGGCCAGTCCTTCATCATTCAGGTACAGAATCATAGCCGAATAAGGTACTGCTTGATCTGCATAAAGCCCTCTCAAACCTGCTGCTCCTGAGGTGCCAGGGTTGAGCATAATGCTGTCATTATTTACCTTTATTGACTGCTGGTGAGTATGTCCATACACAATCAAAGGGAAATCTTCTGCCAGCTGCTGGGCTATTTGGGGGTGGTGAACCACCAGCAGGTGGGGAGGAAATTCTTCTTCTTGGGCTGATTTCCTTAAAGCGCCGGCCTGCTCCTGCATAAGCTTTTCCCAGGCCAAAGCGTCCTCCATCTCTACTTCCGTGCCGGCGGACAGAGGATCAGCTACGCCCAATATCCTTATTCCAGATATATCTACAGTACCTCCTTCTAAAACCATAGCGTTGTCAAGATTTTTAACAAAGTCCATGATTTCGGGGGTATCATGATTTCCCGGGCAGAATACATAGGGTGTTTTGATACTGCTTATGCCTGCTCCATATTCAGCCTCCAGGGAAGTTCCCAAGTCCGTCAGATCCCCGGCATCCAGGATCAGATCCACCTGGAAGGCCAAGGAAATCTCCTTGATGAATTGAACTCCCAGGGGATTGCTGTGCAAGTCACTTATCAGGAGTACTTTTTTAAAGGCGTTTTCCTCCATGGGAGTGGAAAAAAAGGCAAGACCGTTGGAATTTCTCATCAGAACGCTGATATTGCCCACTATTTTACGGGTATCAGCTTGTATTTCTTCTAAACGATCCATTATTTTTCCTGGGTCTGGAATCACCTGGGGAGCCAGGGCTATGATACCGCAATAAACAGGTTCTCTTAATGCCTGGGCCTGGTAGCTTTGGTAAGTGCCAATAAGCAGCAAGGCCATCAGAAGACTGCAAGCCAGCCCCGATATCAATGCGGTCCTTAAGCGGCTGCGCCATATTAGTAGTACGCTGAAAACAGCAGCGAAGAAAATAATCAGCAGCTGTTTGACGATAAAAGGCTTAATGTTATTGATCAAGCCTTCGTAAATCCTATTCCAATTGTCTATTGAAGTCAGAGTTGGCTGGGTAATTGCTCCAGTACCTATATA
>JAAYNQ010000015.1 GCA_012520725.1 Syntrophomonadaceae bacterium
GCCGCAGGTTGGTATTTAGCCAGGAGGCTCTTAACCAATTCACGGTCGCCTATGTCTCCCTGTATAAAGATGTGCCGCTCGCTATCCATCACATCCGCCAAGGATTCCAGGTTGCCTGCATAAGTAAGCTTATCCAGGTTAACAACAGTAACATCATCCATTTTCAATAGATAATGTACCAGGTTACTTCCAATGAAACCGGCTCCGCCGGTGATAAGGATATTGGACATTTCTTCTACTCCTTTACTCCTGTTTTCTCCGCTTCCTAAAATATTACATTTGTGTCATTTTCTATCTAGAATCCGGTCAAATACATCAGCAAGTTGCTTTGTCAGTAGTTTTCTATCATATTTGGCAATTTGCTCAGGAATTGGTTTGTAAAAATCCACGTTAGGATACATATTTATTATGTTTTTGAGTTGCCTGGTTATCCCCTCAATATCATTGGGACTTAAACATATACCAGTTCCGGTTCTATTAATAATATCTTCTGCTGCCGTACCTTCAGTAAGCGCAAATATGGGCCGATTAGCAGCCAGGTATTCAAATAACTTGCCCGTGGCGACACTTCTTTGACCCAATGAAGTTACTAATAAAAGCAAGTCCGCTGAATACTGATATTGTAAGGCCATTTTGCGATTAACAAAGCCTACAAAATTAACTAACTTTGGATTTAAAGTTCCATGTATCAATGCTTTTTCCTGCTCCGAAAAATCCCCCACCATATGAAGACAAAGATGTTTCTTCTCATCTTCCTTTAAACAGTCAATAGCTTTTATTAAGGATCCTATACTACGACCTTGTTCACTAAAACTTAATCGGCCTGTATAAACAATATTAATTTTATTTTCAAGATTAATCTTTTTAACATCTACCCATTCCTCGGGATCAAATCCGTTGCTTATAGTACTTGCATTACAGCCGGGATATTTTTCATTAAAATAATCTGTAATAGGCTCTGTTACCGCAACAACCCCCACTGAGCTATTTACAAACTGCCTCTCTAACTGTCTGCATCTCCATTTTACCAAAAACGGTTCTACCCCTAATGCTTCAAAAACCATACCATCCCTGAAGTCAATGATTAGCGGGATATTGTATCTTTTAGAAATCTCCATCCCAACCATTAAATTCTCTTGGGGTGGAAAAGTAGCTAAAATAACATCAGGAGAGTATTCCTCTATGGCTGAATCTATACTCTTAAGCACTTCTTTGTACCACCAATAAAGATAACCCGGTAATATACCCGACTTAAAAAGTACTTTCCGTATCCCCCGAAATGGCAGGGACTTTATACCACCTGCTGCTGTTAATTCAGCACCCGGGTCGCGTACTCGTAATATTCCTTTTTCACTGCTTGTCGCTTCTGGAGTTTGACAGGTAATCACAATCGGTTTATACCCATATAAAGGCAGATACTTGGCAAATGACGCAGGCCTCTGGACTCCCCCATTGTTAGTTGGTGGATAATAATATGCAATTATCAGAGCTGTTTTGTCCATTTTCGTATCCATTCTGTAATGTATTTACTATAAAAAGCCTAATACCAAATAACCCTTAATACCTGTAACGCCCCTAATAACCATTTTAATAAACCTAATCTCGTTGAAAATCAATCATATGGTGCAGTATCTTCCTTGCAGCATCCCCCTGCCCATAAAGACTGGAGCTAAAAATACCCCTATGATTAAGATAGCTAATAACATTGGAGGCTATCTGCTCCGGGTCAAACGGTTCAACTAAAACGTTCCACCCTGCCTCCACCAACTCCACCCACTCTGTCTCTTCGCGCAGAGTTACACACGGCACCCTATAAAAATAAGCTTCCTTTTGCACCCCACCCGAATCGGTAGCAATCAGGCGAGCGTTTTTCTCTAACATAACCATATCCAGGTAGCCAACTGGTGGAATTACAATCAAAGACTTAATGACCGTTTCGTATAAGCTATCCCTGATTAGTGCTGCCTTAGTACGCGGATGTAGCGGTAAGACTACTCGGGTTTCCTTTGCAACCTCGGATAACCCTTCAAAAATTGCCCTTAACCGTACGGGATCATCGGTATTCTCAGCTCGGTGAATAGTGGTCAATATGTACTGCTGAGGCTGGAGATGGTACTGTTCCAGGATGTTACTTTTCTCCTCAACCCGTCCGCCATAATAAAGCGCCGCATCATACATCACATCGCCAACCAGAAAAATCTTATCTTCGCTTATACCTTCGTTTCTAAGATTATCAACTGCCGTTTGCGTAGGAGCAAAGAGCATGTCTGCTATATGGTCGGTGAGTACCCGGTTTATTTCC
>JAAYNQ010000157.1 GCA_012520725.1 Syntrophomonadaceae bacterium
CATCCATATATATAGTATCAATATCCGGTCTTTCCTCCCGGTCAACTTTTATCGAAATAAAGTATTGGTTTAAAAGATCAGCTACCTCTTGATCTTCAAATGACTCCCGCTCCATCACATGGCACCAATGGCAAGTTCTTAAAATGGGTCAGCTATAGCCAATAGATAGAAAAACAGGTTTATCTTCCTGCCTTGCCTTATCAAAGGCTTCCTGACTCCATGGGTACCACTTAACTGGGTTATATGCATGTTGTAATAAGTATGGAGACTTTTCAGCAATCAGTCTATTGGCTTTGTTATTAGTTGACATGTTGGCATCACCTTCCTTTCCTGTATTTATAGTATTGCTATTGATTTGTATCTATTATTGGATATTTTCCACTGAACTATTTATAAATAGTAAATATACTCAGTAATCCATTTAAAGACTACTTCTAGTGTCTCCAAAAAAAGTGCGGCAAGTCATGTTCCTGACTGCAGTTCAACTGGTAATTAACGCCTGTGCCAACAATTTATTTGCGGCCAAACTATAATAATAAGTTATTATTTTGTTAAACACGATATATCTTATAGCTCACTTATGTTTGTATTCTCAAGCTACGGACAATGCTACATTCTCTTGACAGCAATCCTGAATTGATGATGTAGAAGAAATGATATAAGAATACCCAATCGACAGTGTAATATAATCCTTCTGAATTATAACTCCGTCAGTTGCACTTCACGAAACACCACACTATACTATAACTTATTGTTATTCATATTAAAACTTTAACCAATATTTACATTGCTCTTTTTATTTTTATATATTATACTTTTTATTACATAATGTTATGTTATTTGCAGTATAAATCCTTATTTGTTTAATATTGAGAGGAGATGTGGTTTTTGAAAAAATTTTTTGTATTTGCTTTGTTGTTGACCACTCTATTTTGCTTAACTGGCTGCGGAAGCAAAACACCTGAAACGGCAGAGCTAAAAGAAATTCCCACTATGTCAATTGCTTACGGCAACGATCTTCATTGCTGTATGCTTAATGTTGCTATGATAGATACTGAAGCCTTTGCTGATAAGGCTATGCGTATCAATCCTTTAAGTGATTCTCAGTTTGAATTGCTTAAAGATGATGAAGTAATTGCTAAATTTAATATTATCAGAGGAAAAACCGGTGCGGAATGTGCCACCATGATGGCTCAGGGACATCTGGATATATGCTTATGCTCTAATACCGCTATACAATGTGCTTATGATGTAGGCACCGAAGTGAAAATCCTATCTCCCCTTCATGTTGGTGGCGTTGCTATAGTTATGGCTCCGGAAGTTGGTTTTTATGGCTTTGATGCCCTTAAGGAACATATCGACAATTTAGAGAGACCCTTTAAGGTCGGCTACCCTTCAGCCATCAGCGGTCCCAGAATTGTTACCGAATATGTTTTAAAAGATTCTGGCTTTAAGGTTACTGAGGATCCGGGCGATGTTACTGCCGATGTGTTGATGGTTGACCTTAAAGGTTTCCAAAATGTGACTTCCTCTATCAACAGTGGTGCTGTTGATGCTTGGCTAGGAACTTCACCTTTTCAGGAAAATTCAGTTGCCCAAGGAATGGGTAAAATAGTTTTGAAGCTAGATGATTACCCTCCGGCAGGCAAGTGGTCCAGTTTCCCTTGTTGCGTACTGGCAGCTACTACTGATGCTATAAATGAATATCCGGAAGCAATAGAAGGAGTTGTTAGTGTAATAGCTGACTGTATTGACTACGCAAATACAAATTGGGATAATTTTGCAGAAATTAATTCTCCTATAATCGGTTTTGAAGAAGAAGTAATTTTGGCCAGCGATGGTATAATCTATACCTCAGATCCTTCTGAGGCATGGGTTGACGGTATTGAAATATACTTTAATACCATAAAATCTTTGGGTAAATTCAGCGATCGTCTCAAGGATGCTGATTATGATACAGTCAAAACAGAACTCTTTGATTTTTCCTTCTTAGAAAATATTAAATCGCGCTAAAAGCATTTGTAAAATAGGCAGGTAGATCTTTTTGCTTAAGAGCATGTTAAAAGCAAACACTGGATCTGCCTGCTTTCAGCGTTAACCTATAACTCCATTGCAAAAAAGAGTATAAGAAAAGGACAGCTGTATGCAAAACAAGTTTAAGATGATACTTCTTTCCCTCATTCTACCCGCTCTGCTTCTTATAATATGGGAGCTTTCAGCAATTTGGGTGCAAAACGCAACCATATTGCCCACCATCGGTAAAGTACTTGAGAATTTTATGCATGCCACCGACAATTTTATTGGCCTAGGTTCTATACCACGCAATATTGGAGTTAGCTTGATAAGGGTCATGAGCGGTTATACGGCAGGGGTGCTTATCGCTGTTCCTCTAGGAGTATTGATGGGCTATAACAAAACTATCCAGCAGGTATTTGAAACCTTGATAAATATCTTCAGACCCATTCCACCTCTGGCTTGGCAACCCCTGGCTCTTGCTTTTTTTGGAATGGCTAGTATAGCCAGTGTTTTTGATATGCCCTTTGGGCAGCAGTATGTTTTTTGGGGCAATTTTAAAATCGCGATGGTTTTCCTAATAGGCATGGGCAGTTTCTTTCCCGTGGTTGCCAGTGTAATGTTTGGAGTCCAAAACGTCCGCCAAACGCTAATTGATTCGGCCCGGGTGCTAGGGGCCAGCGAAAGGGATATATTTTTCAAAATACTTCTACCCGCTGCTGCGCCTAGTATTATTAATGGCTTAAGGGTAGGTCTAGCTATCGGTTGGGGTTGTCTGGTCGGAGCAGAAATGCTGCCGGGCAGTCTAGCCGGTGTAGGATATCTTATTACTCATGCCTATGAGCTGGCCAGAATTGATTTAGTTATCACGGGTATGATATGTATTGGTGTGGTAGGTGCCCTCTTAGACAGCATTTTTAAAATTATTTCTAATAAATACTTTTTCTGGGAGAGTAAGACAAGGTAGGTAAATTGTGATGGAAAAGATAAAGATAGATCATCTAGAAAAAATATTTCACAGCCAAAACGAGATGAAGATAAATGCATTGACTGATATAAACCTGAGCGTGAAAGAGAATGAGTTTGTCTGCATCTTAGGCCCTTCCGGTTGCGGTAAATCGACTCTATTGCGTATTATTGCCGGTTTGGAAGACGCCAGCTTTGGCAAAGTATTCTATAATGGGCAGGAGCATATTAAGCCCTGCCGTGATATAGGCATGGTCTTTCAGAGCTATTCACTTATGCCCTGGCTAAATGTCTTGGATAATATTGCCCTGGGACTGAATTTTTCTGGTATGGCCAAACCAAAACGATTGTCCATTGCTGAAGAATATCTAGACATGATAGGTATGAGTAATTTTGGCAAGGCCTTTCCTCATGAACTGTCCGGCGGTATGCAACAACGGGTTGCCATCGCACGAGCACTCGCTAACAATCCCGATGTATTATTAATGGATGAACCTTTTGGAGCACTAGACGCCTATACCCGAATTATTATGCAAAAGGAACTATTACGTATTTGGGAACAACGAAAAAAAACTATCCTTTTTGTTACCCATAGTGTTGATGAGGCTGTTTATCTAGCGGATCGCATCATATTAATGAGCGGTAGTCCAGGTAAAATCAAAAAAGAAATCTTGGTTACCATGCCCCGGATTCGAGACCGCAGCAATCCTGAGTACGGAGCATTGACGGCAGAATTGCTTGTTTTGCTGGAAGAAACTTAATATTATCTCACTGTTGCATTGTATGATCCAATTTTATTAGTTTTGCTAATATTTGATCTAAATCCAGCGAATAAGTCCTGGCAACTTCTTCCAAAGAATCAAACAGGTTGTTGCATAATAAGCAACAACCCGCTTCATCATCGTATTGATGGAAAACTTCTTCCGATTGCGGACTCAACTCTACAATCTGTAATAAACTCATATTCGGGTTAATTATGGTCATTTTGATCCTCCATTTTATTTGATCATAACAACATTTATGGCTTTGATCAGAGCTGTAGCTTCATTTCCTACCTTAAACCCAGCTTCCTTAAGCGAATCTGAGGTCATCACCGATGTGATTTGATTATCCCCTACTTGAATAATTACCTCTGCCATGATGTCACCTTCTTTAATTTCAACTACTGTTCCAGTCAGTTGGTTGCGAACTCCAGCTTGCATGCGTTTAACTCCTTTCTGGCTCAATATGTTTTTTCAATGTCCGGTAATTCCTTCTGATATGGTGTTACAAATAATCCCTATATGAGGAAGCAGAGCATGATCAACAGTAAAAAACGCACTCACTAGTTGTCCAGTCTGTTCGTCCAGCCTAGTTAAGGAAAAAGTTCAACCGAAAACTGCGCTGTAATTAACTAGCCTAAATGTTAAGTGCTACGATATTTCCACTCTTTCCTGGCTAGAGAGACGATCTTGAGAATCTGAATACTATTTTCCGCGATTATTTGCTTAATTAACGGAATATCGCCTTCGTCCACCATCAAGGAAATACCGCAGCTCTTACTGGCCTCTCGCGGAGTTGGAGAAATACTGGCTTTGATGTCTCGCCCGTCAAGTTCTTTTTTAAGACGCAACCCTGCCTGATGATTGGGAAATAATACATACCAATCATAGCTACTACTATCCAGCTTAAAAACCTACTTCCTCAGCATCTCCAGAAAAGCTTCTACTCTGGTCCGGAGCTGTTCAAAATCCTGCTCGCTGTAATCCGTCTCGATATGCATTATGGGTATATTATGCTCCTTCATAACCTGTTTTATCAGGTAACTTTCAGTAGAGTAAAGGTTGCAGAACTGTAGATTGATATCAATAATGCCGTCCACCTGGTATTCATCGGTTAGCCGAATTATATCGTCTATCCTGGCGGCATTAGGCGTAAAACAAGCACAATTGGTCTTCATATATCTTTCGGCCAGGGCTCGAATCTGCTCATCCAAAGTAGTTGCTGACTCATCCACCAGGTTTTCGAAATAGCGGGTGCCGGTACATGATTCTTCCACCACGACTGCTGCACCAAGACTCTCTACAATATGATGCAGTTTCCAATTGGGTATGGCCATTGGCGTGCCACTTATCATAATACGCAGGGTTTTATCCGGAAAAACACCGATCGCGTTATTAATCCGTTGCTCCAGTTCGTCAGCCAGGTTATTGGCCATCTGGGCTGCCCGTGCGGGATCATCGTAGAAGTTGATCTGGGTAACCAGAAGAGCGTCTTTTCCGCTGATGGGCACCGGCGAGGCTTTTCTGGCATTGTAAACCCGCTGCAAAGCCCTGCGTTTATTGTTTATCAATTTAATGGCCTCTCCCAGCGATTCGACGGTAATCTTCTTGTCGGTGACTCTCTCTACCACTTTGATGAAATCCCTAATTTCTGCTTCAAAGGCAGCAACATCACGGTCTCGTTTCATCTGCGGGACATCGATAATGTGTAAAGGTACTTCACCGGCCAGTATCTCCCAGGCTTTCTTCTTGCCATCGCAGGTATTCTCACCCACGTATATGTCTGGAATTAGAAAGAAGGGACAGGTTTTGTCCAGTCTCGCACCTATGGAAGCTTTGATGAGCGAACAGGTATTGGCCGGCAGAACTTTTTCTCCGCCGGATACCCAGAACTGTGATCCCCCGCAAAGCCCGGCTGCTATTCCTCCGGCAGCAAATACCACCTCATCCGGGACATATACACAGAAGGTTCCGAACACCTTTCCGCCCTCTTCTTGATGTTGAAGCATCTCTGCCGGTCTGACCCCATGAATCTCGGACACCACAAAATCGTAGAAGTCCATGCCCTTGGGACGATCTTGTTGGGTAAGATAAACTCCTCCAAAAGCCTCGGGCAGAACCTCACACAGAACATCATGATGCTCCAGGTCCATACCCAAATCAGTCCACATTTGCCGGTAATCAGCCATTTACAATTCCTCCTCTTCTATTCTAAAAACTATTTTGCTGTGGTAATCTTCTCACAATCCCGTCTAAGGGTTTTCCAAAGCCAATAAAGCTGCGCCAAGTGCACCAGTGTACTGACAAGCTTCGGGCACAATAATTCTGGTTCTGATCTCTTCCTCCAGCGCACGCTTCACTCCCGGGTTGATTGCCACCCCACCGGTGAAAGCTACCTGTTCCTTTATCCCCATACGTCGTGCCATAGCCGCTACTCTTTTTCCTACCGATTGGTGTAACCCGGCAATAATCCCACCTTTGGAATTACCTCGAGCCAGCGAACCGATTATTTCCGATTCAGCAAATACCGTACACATACTGCTAATCGTTTGCATCTGCCCAGGATTCTCAGCATCCCCTAGTTCACTCACATCCAGTCCCAGGGCGGTGGCCATAACCTGTAGGAATCTTCCGGTTCCCGCCGCACATTTGTCATTCATGGCAAAATCAACCACCTGGCCCAGCTCCTCGATGCGGATTACCTTGCTATCCTGGCCCCCAATATCGATGATGGTCCGGACCTCAGGATAGAGTTCAGCGATCCCCCGGGCATGACACTTGATCTCAGTAACAGTTTTGTCCGCTTGCTCAAAAGCTACCCGCCCATAACCAGTGACATATATCCGTTCTACCCGCTCTCGCTCTAATCCCGACTTATCAAGGAGTTGGTCGATAAGTGCCTGGCCTGCCTCACGGGGGCTCCATCCGGTAGGAATCATGGCTCGGTGATGGCTACCATTGCTGATAATATAGGCTTTAGCAGCCACTGAACCTATATCAATGCCTATTACTATCATTTTTCTACCATCTCCAAAATAGCTTCAATGCGGACTTTGAGACTTTCCAAATCCGAATTGGAGTAGTCACTTTCCAGGTGCAGGTATGGAAGCCCCTTGGACTTCACCAGTTTGCCAACTTCAAATGCTTCAATATTATAGGTATGGCAAGCTTGCCAGGTCAGGTCGATGACCGCATCCGCTCGGAAATCATCAATCATGTTTTCTAATAACTTCAACCGGTAGGGATTAGGACTCATGCAGGAGCAGGGTATAGCCAGATATTTTTCTGCCAGAGCCACAATAGGATCCACATTATTAATATCAGTCTGCAGTTCCAGTGTTTTGTAGCCGGAGCAGTTTTCCATGGCAACGATATAGGCTCCCAGTTCTTCGGTCAAGCGGATAACTTTTTCAGTACCCAGACCCACCGGGCAGCCGGTCAACAGCACCCGCGTTGCTTTTACTTGCCTATTCTCAGCCTGATGGGCAACTTCCCGGACCACTGCATTCAGGTTTTCGATCATCTCTCCTTTATTGCTGCTGAAGCTGCGGGACCAGGCAGCGGTGAGCATTTCAAGTCCGCTAAGAGGTGGCGGATCAGCTCGGTTCAGATCGAACATAGCCTTGACTGCCTGATTTTCCTTGCTGATGACCTCTACAGCCTCCCATATATCTTGGTCACTTATGGTAACCTGCAATTCTTTTTCCAAACGGTTTTTCAAGCACCGTAGTTCTTCCACCCACAGCTCAAATGATGCCTTGGTGTTATTAACATGGGGAAGTTGCATAACGTGTACCGGCTTCAAATCCTGCATAATTTCGAACATTTTCTTTTTACCGTCGCAGGTGGTTTCGCCCACGATTAAGTCGGAAAAATGAAAGAATGGGCAGGTATCCGTGGCCGCAAATCCGTAAGAGGATTTTACTAAAGGGCAGAGATTGCGCGGCAAAGTTTCCTCCGCAGCAGCAATAGGGTTCTCACTCATCCCACAAAGCCCTACTGGTATTGCTCCTGCCGCCATAATTAGTTCCTGGGGGCAATATGTGCAATAAACACCTACCACTTTGACACCATTGTCTTTGGCCTCTTTTATACGCATTAGGTTAACTTCTCTGGCATTAGCGAATCCTTGCATAAATTCATCTAGCATAAAACATAATTCTCCCTTGTATAGACACAGTCCAAGGTGCTATACGGTTTTTTGATGTATATCATTATAGTCTCAACACTTCTGCCGCAAGCCCAGGCTTTTTCCAAATGGACAATTTGTTAATTGTTTTTCTAAATGCATTTCATCTTACCTTAAACCTGGTCATGTTACCAAATGTGCTCTAGATAAACAAGACGGCTGTAACAACCGACTTTATAGCGAGCTGAAATTAATGCCAGGTTCCGTATTCTTGAATGTTTTCCTTAGTAACCATGGCCAGCGGACTATTGACCTGCTTGGGAATTTCCATACCCTGGATTGTTTTCAAAGCCAAAAGGATTCCGGCTTTGGCATAGGCATCCATAGAATATGCGATGCTGCCGTCCAGTTTTTCCCAGTCTTGATAGCTTCTTTGGCTAATATTTCTCCTGGGTATATATCAAAGCTGACATCGAGCAGGGCAGTTATGTTCCCATATGATTTACTAAGGTGCGAAACCCTTACCACAGGGTCGTATGTTTTGGTAGCCATAATTCCCTCTTTCCAATATAATAGGAGAAGTGTATGATAACCATTAGTAATATATTGAATTTATCTAGGTTATGATGTTGTAATTTTACCTTTAAACGTTGTTTTCGTCAATGCCAAAGATTTTATACCCGATTCGGTGGTATATGATCATTAATTTTTTGTATGGGAAGGTGCTGCCTCTTGCTACAGATGTGGGTAACGCCATATGGCGATACATCCGCAACGCAAGACCCGTACAATCAAAAACCTACGTCGTATTTATATCGCGCAAAGCGCCTTTTCAGGAACATGCTTGCAATAAAGCCCTTCGCGCTGTAGTCGGGGATTGCGGCGGATTTCACATCACTCCCATATCTTAGCCGCCAGTTAGGCCATGCATCGGTTTCAGGAACGCAGTATTATTATCATACATCAGTAGCATCTTCGCCTGTTATTAGGAAACTAGACAAAACAGCCTCCAAAACTATACCAAGTGCAGTGGATGTGCCTGTTATGGAAATCTGCAGCCAGGAATTTTCCGATAGAACAAAGACCCATGTTGGTAGACGCGTTAAACCGGGAGGATTCTTAAATAACTGGATCCCGGAAGTGAAGTTGCATGAAGACTGATGATAATACAAAATTGTTCTTCTCGCTGGCTTTTGAGTTTTTGGAAGTATTCCTACCAAAGCAGGCCGGGAGTGGGTAACTCTGCCTAATACGAAAGATGAAATACCAGAATGGATTGCTTACAGGACAATGTTGCAAAATTATACGGATTGAGATAGGTTGCGTTATCCTTAGGATTCTGGCAAGCAGCATAAGTATCATACGCTTTCCCAATCATCCTGAGGATAACGAAATCCTACGGATAACACTGCGTTTGTTGTGTATATCAAATGCCGGATCTGCTCGGGACAGTTGAAAAACGAAGTAAGTTCAGCCTAATTTGCGTCAAGCACATAATAGACGGATATTTCCAAACCCATTTTTTCCGAAATACTTCTTATACATACTCCGCATCGTCAAGTTTTACCGCACCGTATATCACGCAGATCATCCTCAATATCGCGCTGCGACATACCTTTAGAGTACAGCGCCATTATCTTCTGCTCATTTCCATAGGTTCGGGTTTGCCGCTTTCCAAGGATTCTTGGTTAAAATTCACCTTAGTCTTAGTACAGGACAAACAATTATAAAGAATTAATGTGTCATCGGGTTGCCTAGAGCAAAATATTTACAGAAGATTGAGCGCTTCGGAATGTCGTTTTATAGGGCTTTATTATAGGTATGATTTGTTTACATGGCACCAGTGGCAGGTAGAATAACCTATGCTTAAAAAGATAGGCTTATCTTCAGACTTGGCCTTTTCAAAAGCTTCATCACCCCAGGGATACCAGTCAACGGGATTGTGAGCATGTTGGAGTA
>JAAYNQ010000016.1 GCA_012520725.1 Syntrophomonadaceae bacterium
AATCCCCAGGTAGGTATGGCTCAGGCGGACAAGAAGAAAAAGGAAATCAGCTATAAACAGGCCAAGGATGCCGGGGCCAAGGTTGAAGACACTCCGATGGAGGCCACCTATGAGGGTAAACTGATGGCCAAATTAAAACCTAAAATAGCTGAACGAGAAGGCGAGCAGGCGGCCAAGGTTTATGACATAACCATAAATGGAGTCAAGGTTCAGGCGGAAAACGCATATTATAACCTGATTCAAGCCCGAGAAAAGCAGGAAATAGCTAGTAACACCCTAAAGCGGGCGGATGAACAGTTGCGCATTGCCCAGCTCCGTTACGAGCTAGGTACTGCCGCCAAGGTGGAAGTCTTAGCGGCGGAAGCAGGACAGGCTGCTGCCAGGGCCGGATTAACCGCCGCCAGGAACAATTATAAGCAAAGTATGCTGGAACTTAACAAGTGTTTAGCGATCGATTTAGAGACTACGCTTAAACCCTCGGGGGTATTCCAATTTGAAAAAGAAGAATTCCTTTTACAGGATTTGCTGGACCGAGCCATGGTAGAAGATATGTCTATTATTAAAGCCCAGGACACTTATGAAATGGCCAAATGGAGCTATGATTTGCTAGTTTCACTTTATGGATCTACTTTCTATGAGACTCGTAAAGCTGAGCAGGATAGGGTGGCCGCTCAATTGTTCTTAGAGCAGACCAAGAACGATCTGGTTACCAAGGTACATAAGAACTACTATGCTTACCTGGCTCTGGAAGAACAGTATCAATATCTGCTCAAGAATGTGGAAGTAAAACAGGAAGCTTATCGTTTGACCCAATTGTCTTACGAAAATGGTTTGGCTACTTTAAATGAGATACAGGAGGCGTCAGATGCCCTTAAGGAAGCGGAGGTAAACCTTTCCGATTGTATTTTCCAATATAATACTCTAAAATCCAGTATGAAATACAGCCTATATCAATAATTGCGGGAAAAACAGCTATTAAGAGTGCAAGAAATTATTTATGCTATGCGTATATATATAATGCATAGCATAAATATTGTTAATTGGAGTAAATATGCCAAAAGCTACTAGCCTCTTACATAAAAAACTCAATATTTATCTTTTCACCATCTTTTTTCTTGCCCTGGTCTTTATATTCTTGATAAGCCCTTCCCTTAAAGCCGTTGAGTTTCCTGATACCATAGGCAATTGGGCCCGGACCCAGATTGCCCATCTCAATGCCATTGGTTTATGTAGCGGCTATGAAGATGGCTGCTTCAGGCCTCAGGACGGCATTAGCAGGGCTGAATTCACCAAGTTCTTGATCAATGCCCTGGGGTATGGGGAAGAAGCAGCCCGGCTTAAGGAGGCGGTTTCTACCTACCAGGATGTGGAATCTTCCTATTGGGGCAAAGCCTATATTCAGATAGCTGATGAAATGGGACTGGCCTTGGGAGATGGCAGTTCCTTTGAGCCGGAGAAAAGCATTAGCCGGGAAGAAGCGGCCCTTATGCTGAGCTGGGTGCTTAAATCCCCGGAGGAGCTTGATGAGTTTGAATTGCCTTTTATTGATAGTGAAGAAATTTCCCTGGAAGCCAGGGCTGGTCTTAAGCAGGTCTATCAGGAGGGCATAATTAACGGTTATGATGATGGCAGTTTTCGCCCCCAGGATCAGCTGAGCCGGGCCGAAGCGACAGTTATGATAGCCAGATTGATGGAAAGACAGGGACGATTATTTCAGTTCAATGGAATTGTTAAAGGAGCTGGGAGTAGAAGCGCCCAGATAATAGTCAATGGAAAAACCCGGGACTTTATGTTAGCTCCTGGGGCTATTATCTGTGATGGCACTAGAATAAGCGACTCTTTACAGGGGGTTATCAACACCAGGATTAGTTTTAATGTCAATGAAGAAGGGGAAATAATTTTTGCCCAATTGCATTATGAAGATAAATACACTAATGTACATGTATTGCAATTGGATGACATATCTTCTCCTGTCTTGGCCGAGGCTGGGCTGGAAACCGAAACAAATCTTGGTTCTTCCACCATGAGTACCCGGTCGGAAAGCCGGTGGGCTGAAGAGCCAGGACTCAGTTTGGAAATAGCCCGGGATATTACCCGGGTAGATGAGCTGAGCTCAGAATATGGCTTATCTGGGGAGGGGGTAGTGATAGCCGTCATCGATTCCGGTATAGATACCCGGCACCCAGATTTACAGAAGACCAACTCCAATTCTCCCAAAATTTTGGATTGGGTAAATCTTACTGAGGAAGGACGGGTTCAAATCCCCTATAGCCAGCAGCAGGAGGGAGAATTCTTGCCCACCCACTTAGGTCCGGTCCGATTGCCTAAAACCAAATCCCTCAGTGGAGAATACCGCTATGGAATATGGCGGGAAGAGTGGATTATTCTTACGCAAGACCTGGATTTTACCGGCAATGGCCTTAATGATGATGAAATACTGGTACTGCTGGTTGATGCTAAAGAACCAGGGGTCTATGATACGGTATTTGTGGACAGCAACGGTAATTTGAGCCTGCTGGATGAGATCCCTTTGCTGGTCTATAGGGATCACAAGAGTAGTTATGCTTCCTTTCCAGTATCTACTGCTTTACCCCAGGGATTTTCTTTTGTATTAAGTGATATAGCCAGTGACGGCAGTGAAGTGAGCTTTGCTTATGACAGTCTGGGCCACGGCACCCATGTAGCTGGTATAGCCGCCGGGCAAGGGCGGATAAAGGGAATTGCTCCCAATGCCCGGTTGATGGCGGTTAAAGTGGTAGACAGCAGTGGGATCACCAGTATCGAAAAGATTGTGGAGGGAATCAGGTATGCCTTGCAGCATGGAGCCAATGTTATTAACATCAGTTTGGGGCAGTATATCCAGGATGATGCGGATTGGGAATACTACCAGGGGCTAATCAACAGAATGGCCGGAGACAAGGTGGTTTTTGTGGCCTCCAGCGGCAATGGCGGACCCGGGATTGCCAGCTTATCTACTCCCGGCGATGTGGAAAACATAATCTCGGTAGGGGCTTATATGGCCCCGGAGCTGCTGGCCCTGGATTATGGAGAGGAAATCCGGAGTGATGGTATATGGTCCTTCAGTTCCAATGGCCCCAGCCCAAATGGAAGCTGGAAACCGGACTTGATTGCACCTGCTGCTATGGTGTCCTCCTATCCTAGCTGGAAGGAAAGCAGCTATTATCTGGATCAGGGCACCAGTATGGCTGCCCCCATGGTTGCGGGAACCGCGGCCCTGTTACTGGAAGGAATGTGGGTTAAAGGTAAAGCAGTAAACAGCCATATGGTTAAAACAGCTCTGAGGGAAGGAGCCCTGACCCTGGAAGGCTATGAACTGATAGAGCAGGGTCATGGCCTATTGGATGCCCTCAGTGCCTGGGAATACCTGCAGCCAAGTCAGGG
>JAAYNQ010000158.1 GCA_012520725.1 Syntrophomonadaceae bacterium
GGTAACCGGTTCACATCTTCCCCAACCCCGTTCCTCGATGCGAGCAGCAATCATGCCAGCCAATTCACCGGTACCTCTTACCTCTATCCCGTCCCTTTTCATTTCATCTGTATCATCTATTGATATCAGTATCCGCACTTTATTACCCTCTCCTTTATAATCCCTAATGGGTCGCAATATGAGCAGGAAATATCCGTATTTATCTTTATTCACCTGCTAACAGCAATATAATCCCGGGTTTGGATGAATAAATTGCTAAGCCAGATTTAGCAGGGGAATCCTCTTTATGTTCTTATTAGCTCTTGGGATCCCTCATACCTTTACCGCTTATGATTTGGGCCAGTTTATCATCTGACAGTTGCAGGCCAAAAAATTCCTCATAAAACCAGCGCATTTCCTCTAATATATCAATGTCTTCAAAAAAGCTAGGGTACAAAAGCTTGGAGGTCCATAATAACGCCAGTGGTATTTCCATTGAGGAGGGATGTCCCCACCTGGATATTCCATTGGGCAAAGCATAGACCTGTCCATTCTTTACTGCCTCCAGGGCCGCCCATTGGGGATGGCTTTGTATATAACTTATCACATTGGCATCATTGGCCAGAATAACATCCGGATTCCATAAAAGTATCTGCTCCAAACTGGCATAATGTTCCCCTTCTACCATTTTAAGTTTCTCGTTTACCGATACATTAATGGCTCCGCAAGCACTTAACCACTGGTCTCCCAGGGTACCTCGGGTATCTGTGCGGGTTGCTTCGTTAATGGAATGATAAACCCTCAATCTAGCCTCTGCAGGAATTCTGCCAACTTGTTTCTGCACCCGTTCCACACATTGCCGGTAATATTGGTTATAAGACTGGGCTTTGGCCTTTGCACCCACGGCCTCAGCAATCATGGCTATCATATCCTGCTGTTCTTCCATATTGTCATACTCTATAAGCAGATAAGGTATTTGACTGACTTCCAGCTTGTGCGCTTCCCCGCTGCTTTGGATAGCTTCCGAACGCAGCAAAACTAAATCAGCTTGTACCCGATTTAACTCCTCGATGTTTATACTGCCGCTGGTTCTAGGCACAGCCGCCTTTTGAACAGCAGGGCAGATCTCATTTAATAACACATCCCTTTTCACCCCATTGGGAACTGCCACTATCCGGTCACCACACCCCAGCATCACTAAAATATGGGCTGCCTCAGGGCATAGGCAGGCAATTCGCTGGGGATTGCTGGGGATGGTGACCTGCCTTCCAGTACAGTCACTTATGGTGATATTATCCCCTTCCGGTGATAAGTGTCTGGGAGAGACCTCCGGGCTACATCCTCCAGCTACTACCATAAGTGTTAGCAAGATCCAAGTTATTACCTGCTTGATCGTTTTTTTCATATAGACCTCCATCTAAAAAAGCAGTGATAGCAAGGCAAGCTGCTATTCATTACCAGGGGACAGCAGGTGGCCTGAAAAACCCTTATCACGTAAAATTAATAAACCTATTGCTGTACGTAGAAGATGAATAGATCACCTCTACCTGTCCCTGATTACGCAGAGCGGAAAGCTTCCGTTATACCAGTCATCCTGTCATTGACAATCAGGCTACGGTATTGATAGCCACGATCTGTTTCAGCTGTTCAACACCATCTTCACTGTAGCTCAGCACCCGAGCATTAATATTATATAAGTTCTGAACATTGCTTTCTGACAAAACCTCCCCCGGGGTCCCCAGAGCGAAAAACTTTCCTTTCTCCATCATGGCTACCCTGCTCTTAACCTGCTGGTTTTCAAAGTAAAATGCATGATTGGGGAAATGAGTGGCCATAAGGATGGCCAGCCCCTGCTCTTTAACCAGCTTAACCATTACCTCCAACACCTGCAATTCATGTCTAAAATCCAGGTGGGCAGTTGGCTCATCCATTACCAGCAGCTTAGTGTTTTGGGCTAAGGCTCGGGCAATCATTACCAGTTGGCTTTCTCCCCCGCTCAACCTGGTGTAGGGACGTTGGCTCAGATAGCGCACTCCAACCAGGTCCAAAGCTGCCTCAGCGGCCAGTCGGTCTTCTTTTCCCGGAGATCCGGTTATCCCCACAAATGAAGCCCGTCCCATGAGGACAATTTCCAGTACGGTATAGGGGAAGGTCTTCTCATGGGCTTGAGGTACATAGGCTATCTGCCGCGCTATCTCCCGGGGTTTCATAACAGCCAGCACTTGTCCCCCCAGTTTAATTTGCCCCCCCTTTATTTTATGCAGGCCCAAAACACAATCCAACAAGGTGGTTTTTCCACAGCCATTGGGGCCCAGCAAGCAAAAAATCTCACCCTTTTTAACCGTAAAGCTCAGCCGATCAATAATGGCTTTACGATCATACCCAAAAGAAATATCCTGGCATTCCAAAAGATCCATATCCTTACCAGCCTCCACCCTTGGTAGATTTCAAAAGATAGACAAAAAAGGGTCCCCCAATCAGGGCAGTTAAAATACCCAGGGGAATTTCGGAACCAGTCAGCAAACGTCCAATATTATCAACCAGAATCAGGAAACAAGCCCCCAGTGATATTGAGGCCGGTATTAAAACCTTATTATCATTGCCCAGGAGCATACGCCCAATATGTGGTATTACCAGACCTACCCAACCAATGATGCCACTGACACAAACCGCTCCGGCAGTGGCCATAGTGGCAAATACAATTACCAGGCCTTTGGCCAGGGAGGTGTTGATCCCCAGGGTTTGAGCCTCTCTATCACCCATGGACAATACATTTATCTGCCAGCGAATCAGGCATAAACCAGCCATACCTATTACCATTGGTATCCCAGCCACAAAAATGTCATGGTAATTGGCAGAGGCCAGGCTTCCCATAAGCCAAAATACTATGGCCGGTAATTGATCAGCTGGATCAGCCAGATACTTCATCAGCGATATGAGGGATGAAAACACGGATGATACAATCACTCCCCCCAATACTAGCATTATAGTGGGAGTAGTATTATATACCCGACCGATCAAAAAGCTGCATAAAACCGCCACTGCTCCAAAAACCATAGCAAATAAATATACCGGAGCTCCATGGCTGAATAGAATAATGGCCAAGGCGGCTCCAAACCCAGCTCCTGAACTAACCCCCAAAATCCCGGAACTTACCAGGGGGTTTCTAAACAATCCTTGAAAACAAGCACCACTTACCGCCAGTGAACCTCCCACCAGGGCGGCCAGGATAGCACGGGGCAATCTGATCTCCCACACTACTACCTGGTGAATATCAGGAAATGGGCAGCTTAGCCAGAGTATCTTGCACCAAATAATCTGGGCGACTTCCACCATGGGCAGTGGATAGCGTCCCATAAACAGCGAGCAAAACATTATCAAAAGTGGGGCTATAATCAAAATTGTATAAACCCATGTTTTACCTGTTTTCATTTCTTTTTCCTAAGAATCAGGTATCCACACCCCAGCACCGCAATCGCCACAACACCCAAGATCATCCCGGATGGAGAAGCTGAGTTATTACTATCCATCAGTTGATTTTCCACCTTTTCCTGCCTGGAGTCTTCGGCGGCAAGAACCTCTCCGGTGGCATCTTCGGCGTATGATGTTTCTACTAAAGACTCAGCTACCTGCTCATCTTCAACCCCAGCAGTTGGCCTGTCTGGAGACGGATTCACCGTCTCTTCAGCATCCCCTTTTTGCTCACTATCCATCACCACAGCCGGAGGATTACCTGATTCTGCTTGTATTGCTGAATGATCAGCTCCACCTGCTTCCGCAGCAAGTGCAGGCTCCTTTTCTTTCACTTGGGCGACTGCCCCTGATTCAGTGCTAAAAACAATTTTCCTTTCCACCCCCAGCAAAGCACCATTTTTAGCCTGTAACTGCGGGCTTAGGGTAAGGGTATACGTCATAGCAGCTGACAGTGGATTAAGGGGCTGGATAAATATTTGTCGTTTCAACTCCGGATTAATTTGATCATCAGGTAAGTTAACCATAATGGGTATATTACGCCCTTCACTATCCGTAAGGCTGAAACAGTTGCGATTGTTTTCGGCCACGCTCATATTAACCACGTTCTTGTTAAACAAGAGCCAGATTTCCCCATCTACTGCTACGTTCTCATCCCCCGGTGCCGGCTTTGATTCTACCAGTGACAGAGGATTGTCCTGTCCTCCTCCGGAACCATCCCCGCTGCCATTCTCTGCTACAGCCGGGCTAAGCAGCAGGAGCAGAAATAACAAAGTTAGCAGTAACTTGCAGATTATTTTCCTGTTAAAGATTGCATTCATAATCAGGCCGCCTTTCTGTTATTTCCCTGAGCCAAGCTAATACTGAGAATAGCAATTGCCCAATTCACATCTTCTGTAACAGAATCATGCTTATCTCTATAGGATGGCAATTGCTACCTCGATTAGCTTGGTCAATAGGCTGACTGCTTAACTGAACCTCAGCAATATTTGTCCAAATGATGTCTTCCGGTCAATTTAACCAAGTATCCAATTCAGAGATTGAAATCTTACCCTTATCTGGACTTAAGCATAATCTCTATCATTTTATGAATCATTTTGGCTGCTTCGGCCCGGGTAGCATTGCTGTATGGTTCAAAGCTATTGTTATTTTTGCCGTTAATTATCCCTGCCTGTTGCATTTCCTGCACCGCATCCCGGGCATAAGGGGCAATACTATCGTTATCAGCAAAAATAACTCTGGCATTGATAGGCTTTAATTCAATGTCCATTAGGGCTGAAAACCTTTGTATGACAACTGCCATCTCCTGCCTGCTGATAGTTCGATTAATACCGAAACTTCCATCACCATAACCATTAACAATTCCGTTATGAGCCGCCCAATTAATATAATCACTGTACCATTGACCGGCTTTTACATCATTAAACTTTGAATCTTGCCCCGGATTAAGCTTGATCCCATCCATTGAATTCACTAAAATTTTAACGAATTCAGCTCTACTAACCGGCTTATCTGGAGCAAAAATATCATCAGCAATACCATTGACAATATTTCTGGCCGCCAGGAATTTAATATTCTCCTGTCCCCAATGCTTATCAATATCACTAAAACTGACTGAATGGGTGGAAACTGCAAAAACGCTGAAGTCGCTGGTGCTTCCATAGGCTATTCCATCTTCCACCATTGAGTTTTTCATGATGGTGCCATTGTGGGTCAACACATGGCTTACCGAACCGTCAATACTTACCGGTAATTCCAATGTGACCCGGCCGGAAAGATTGCTAATAATCCTGGAACCATCCTGCAAAGTCACAGAAAAGGTATCGGCCTTATCCGCATCCTTGCTGATACTCAGTACAGCCAGATCAGTGATTTGCTCTAGAACTTCCCGGGGTATAAGAACTTTTCCAAAAGGAGTACTGAAAGCTACTTTTTCCACTGAATCAGCCAGGTTTTTGGCCTGCTCGGCGGTAAATTGAAAAGATACTTCATTCGCCTGGCCTGTATTGGTTGCCACTATTTCTGCAATTTTCTGATCTTCGTTCAAGCCCTCCAGGGAAGTGTTTATTTGTTCGTTACTCAGTACAATACTGGCCTTATCCCCGCTAATACTGGGCTGAACCTCTACCCGGGAACTGGACCCACCACCACCGGAGCTGCTGGTCATGAAGTATATTTCTTGATCCTCACCCAGGGTTATACTGCTGTTACTGGCCAGCTCCCCGCTGATCAACAAACGGTATTCAGTCCCGGCTTGTAAACCCTTGAGAACTTTGATAAAAATAACATCTTTAGCCTCAGCTTCGTTCAAATCACCAGAAAGTGTAGTGTATACCACCGGATCATTGCCTCCACTGGCTTCAGAATCCAGCAAATCAATCATTATGGGCACTTTCTGCATACCCTGGTAAAGGGTGAAGCAATCTGCATTCTTGATATTTTCACCTATATCTTTGAGATCACCAGCATTCTTATTATTAAAGTAATTAACGTTTTTACTGAAGACAATTCCCAATTCCGTAGTACCAGCAGATATTCTGCGTACTGTCTCCCCTTTCAAATAACCGGGGGTGGTAAAACCCAATAATTCGAAAGGTTCGTTGGTCTTTGAATTCATTTCCTCCTGGCTCTTCAAGGTATACTGCAATTCCTTGGCATTATTAACCGTTATACTCAAAGTGTCACCGGCATTAGCCCTGAACGGCACATTGAATCCAGCCCGAAAGTAGCCATCCTTATTGCTTACTGACTGGCTGAAATAGAATTTTTCTCCCTCAATTGCCGCTTCCACCAAAATACTGGCAGAGGGTACTCCGAGGCCGTTATTCTCCACCCGGCCATAAACTATCATTACCGAACCTGGAGCATAATTATTAGCTGCTCCATTGGTAGTAAAGCGAACCTCGGTTTCGGCTCCAGCTATCATAGGAAAGGTAAAGCACAGTATAGCACTTATGATTATGGCAACTACAATGGTTTTTCTAGTAAACAAGCTTTTATATCTCATTTTTCCCTCCATTTATTCTACTCCATGCTACTTAGCTAAAGCGTTAGCAAATTCTAGAACTTGTCCCTATTCAATCCCATATTCCTCATGTACCGGATTGCTTTTGAAGTGAGTTCCGGCTTCATTCATAGTGTATAGATCCAGATAAGCCGCATTTTCCGCTCCATCAGGTAAAGTGAAATTATAGGTTAATTCATAGTTGCTTCCAGCTTCGATGCTGCAGTTCTGTTCATGGCTGTCAAAAACATCTCCGCCATATTCTAGACGGGCCCCCTTGCCGGTTCTTAGAACTATTATAACTTTACTGGTATTGGAGCGATCCAGTGGATTCTTTAGTCTAACCTTTATGGTATAGTCTTGGCCGGCTTCTAACCTGGATACTGGCTGGTCAGACTGGTAAACTGCTACCACAGGCAGCTCTATATCAACAGTGGAAAACTCCAAATCAATCTTGCCGGTTATTTGACAACCCTCGGCACTTTCGATGGCAGGACTAAGCTTCAGTTTATATGTGCTGTCATATTCCAAATCTGCCTGGGGCACTATATTTATAAGCTGATTGTTTTCTTCCAAGCTGGCGATTACACTGACCAAGGAAGAATCTGACAGTCTTTCCAATACAACTGCATCAATTAATTCGCTGAACTTTTCGGCATTTAATGGAGCCAGAAAAGCCGCTCTGAAAGTGGGCTGAATATCAATGCCATAAGCCTTGCCATCATCAGCAACGCTGGTCAAAAACACAGGTGAAAAATCAATACCAGCAGTCAAGGTTAAACCTGTAATACTGGCATTACCACTAAAATCAACTGCCACCACCCGGAAATTATAGCTTTTGCCGGCTACTAGATTACTAACCTGATAGTATGGCTTGTCGGTAGAACCCAACAATTTTTGGTCTTGATATACCAGGTAGCTTGTTACTGCAACATTATCTGTAGCTGCCGGCCAATTTAATTGCAATTTGTTGCCAACTTTATTGGTAACGCTGAGTTCAGCCTCCGAACTCCAGTAGGGGGGTATTTCGTCAGCCTCATTTAATGCATCGTCAGCAGTTTTAAGATAATAATAAACATTTTTACCGATAACCTTGGCTGAATTATTGCCCTGGATATTGGTGTTCAGCGCCTCATCATACTTTATCTGTAACACATATTCAGCATCATATTCCAGGTCATCCCCGCTTATGACAACGTCTACTATATAGCCGCTGCTTTTGGTCAAAGTGCCGCTGGGACTTAAAGTGATGGGAATAGGATTGGCAGGAGTATCCTTTTTATAAAAAATGATATTGTCAGTAGTGACATTCTTGATAGTACCAGGACCGGAGAATTCCAAACTCAAAGTTAGTTCATCACCAAAAACAACTGGGTCAATAGCTTGATTCACATAATCCGGGTCATCTTCCACTTGATATACCAGGGGTGAAATCATGGCTACCAAAACATCAGCCCCTTGAGGTGCTGAGGTGTCCATGGTATTTACGGTCAGGCTATGGGGTATTGCAACTGCTGCTCCGTCACTGTTAACTGCTTGGACAGATAATTCATATGTACTTCCTGGATCAAGATCGGTTATACCATAGCTGCGATCCGAAGTGCTGGTTCCTACTATTAATCCATCAACCAATACTTTGTAGCCGCTGGCATTTATAGCCTGAGGCCAAGATAGCAGGAGAGAATTGGTAGTTATATCACTGGCAGTAATTGCATCCTCATCATTCCATGACGGTAGTTCAGAATTTCCCGGTGTTGCTGACAGGCTTTGATCCATTTTTGATATAAAGACATCATAGCGACCCCCGTTAAAAGTGGTATCATAGGCACCTGCGACAACCGGATAATTGCAGGTGCCGTTGGTTATTACCCCTCCTACCAAATAGTTGGATGAGGCTTCGGCCAAACCACTGATTATCAGGTAATCGTCCAACAAAATCATATTATTTAATTGATCCTTGTCACTGTTGCCAATAAAGGTACTGGCTTCAAGACTGCTTAAATCGGCTGATAATTTACTAATAAAAACATCCTGATTATTGAGTGTACTAGCTTCTACTTTTTCTATCATAAAGGTGCTAAATGCTCCCTCGGTAACCGGGTAACCTACCGATTGGGTTGAGCCAGCAATAAATATTTTCCCCTCTGCATTTTCTACTATGGCGGCCACATGCTCTCCTTTGCTCCCGCCCAGTACAGTCGAAGCTACAATATTACTTAGATCCCCGCTCATTCTGGTGATAAAAGCATCGGCACTGCCGGCAACAGGCTGTTTAAAAACACCGTCCGTTATGGGGAAATTAATGGACTGAGTAGACCCGCCAATTAGCAAATCTCCATTGGCAGCAATAATCATATCATGTATGGTATCGCTATCGTTACCGCCTAAATATCCAAAATTGGTGACTGTCAAATTTCCATCTAATACCGAAATAAAACCTTCCTTGTTGTATTCATAAGCACTGATGGCACCAGCTGTTCTATTAGTCTTAAACACCTGGTCCCTGGCAGTCAGGTCCAATGAAGTAGTGTTTCCGGTAATATATATATTATCGTTTTCATCGATCAGCAGCTTGGCAACTGATTCATCGCCCGAGCCAGTTATCAGGGTGCTTGCTTTCAGGGTTTGCAAATCGGACGATAACTTGCATAGATAAATATCCCGGGTAAAATCGCCATAGAGAATGGTATCATCTTTACATGTGCCATCGGTGCTGGGGAAATCCATAGATTCGGTAGTACCTAAAACATAAACATCACCATTACTGTCAAAATCCAAACTATAAGCATAATCACGACCACCGTACTCTTCACCGTTATAATCGCTGTTAGCACCGCCCAGGAAGGTGGAAGCTTCGAGTGTGGTTAAATCAGCCGAAAGCCTGGTGATCACTGTATCATAATTAGGTAACTGGCCACTGTGATAATAATTGTTTACATAAGTAGTATTACCGTTAAATTCGGTATCATAGGCATTTTCAGTTACAGGATAATCCAGGGAATTGCTAACACCGACAATGTACACCTTGCCATCGGGACCAATTTTAAGATCAAAGGCCTGATCCCACTGATTACCTCCAATAACGGTACTGGCTAATAATTCGGTCAAATCGGAATTCATTTTGGCTACAAAAATATCGTATGAAGGATAATTGTCATAACTATTTCCGCCAACCACCGGAAAGTCAGCGGAATTGGTACATCCAACCAGGTAAATATTACCTTCGCTGTCTGCCGTCATGGCCTGTACATATTCAAAACCATCTGCTCCTAAAGAGCTGCCCCCTAAAAATGTTGAGGCCACTAATGAGCCCTTTTTATCTCCAGCAATAACTTCACCGAAGACTGGTGGTGCCAACAGGGTCAAACATAATAACGATATTAAAGCTATTATTGACAGCTGCCGCATGGATCTTTGTCTAATACCTAATAAAAACATATACGCATACCCTCCCAATCACAAATAATTATCTGTTTTAAAGCTTACCAGTCATTGAACTACTCATCATTCGTCACCTAAAGAACACGGAATATCACCCCTTAATCAACATCTTGATCTCACCTAGCAACCTCAGGCAACAAGTCGAAACATTAGATTAAACCAACACCCTTTGGCTATGGTTTTACTTAATGCTTTGCCTTTTTATTTCTTTTTTGTTTTACCGGATTACCCCCTTTTGTTATCTTTCCGCCATTAAGCAAACCATAGCTTGCAATCAAAAAGGTCAACTGTGGAAAACACAATTGACCTCATTAAGCTACAATCATACAAAAAGGCTAATCTCATAGATCAGCCCGGTAATCAAATAGCTTTAATCACTCATTTTCCTTTCCACACCGGGAGGCACAGCCGTTTCCAGTTGTACCCTAGCGGCCCCAAAACCTTAGCTTGTCCTTAGGTTTTGATGCTCGAAAAAATGAAATATTATTTAATTCTTAATTATCAAATTCTACAAAAAAAGCAGAAATCCTTCTAAGATCAACACAATATACTCACACCAAGCCCCGACAGCCGATCACTACCTAATAAAGTCA
>JAAYNQ010000017.1 GCA_012520725.1 Syntrophomonadaceae bacterium
AGTATCATAATAAAATATAGTTAAGCAAAAAAAGAGAAAAACCCCTGAAAATCAGGAGTTGATAGTCGTATGGTGCGGCAGAAGGGACTCGAACCCCCACCACCTAACGGGACTAGAACCTGAATCTAGCGCGTCTGCCAATTCCGCCACTGCCGCACAAGCTATGGTTTGTTTTCAACAGAATTGATTATAGTACAAAGACTCCGGTATTGTCAAGCCCATTAGAATCTGTAGGTCCACAGAGATGAAGTAGCCAAGTGACTTCGGCCAGGCTTAGGTTTAATCCAAGTCAATCCGGGGTTCTATTTTATTGAACAAGTCTATACTATTTATCCGGCCTCACTCACTGGACTTAGAAGTAGATTTCCCCAAACCCTTAAGCACTTTTTTACTCGCATTATGAGACCACAGGGATTTATCTTCCCTACATATGGCTTCACATGCCAGACTGCTTGGATCCAAACCATATTCAGTCCAGGGATAATGCATATTTCCCCTGCCAGGTATTTCTTTCTTCCAAACGCCGGTCAATTAGATTCAATACCTCCCATTTATTCAGACTCCACCTGGGGCCAATCAGGAGATTACGAGGACTGTCTCCGGTCAGACGATGAATTACCACCCCGGGTGGCAGTATCTCCAGCAGGTCTATGACCAGGTCCACATACTCCAGGGGCTCCAGAAAAGGAAAGGGGCTATTCTGGTAGATTTGGGCCAGTAGAGTTCCTTGCATTAGATGCAAGAGGTGTATTTTTATTCCCTGTATATCCAGTCCGGCTACAATTCTGCTGGTCTCCTGCATATCCTGTCGCGTTTCTCCGGGAAGCCCAAATATTATATGGGCACAAGTTTCTATATTTATGGCTCTTAGTTCAGTGAGGGCTTTTTGAAAATCAGCAAAACAGTAATGCATATTCATAGCCCGGGCGGTTCTGTCATGGCTGGTCTGTAAGCCTAATTCAACCCATAAATAGGTTTTACGGTTGATTTCCGCCAAGAGTTCAATAACCGGTAAAGGTAAACAATCAGGGCGGGTAGCTATAGCCAGACCTACCACTCCTGGCTGCTCTAAAGCCAGATTATATAAGCTTTCCAGTTGTTGCGGCAGGGCATAAGTGTTGGTAAAAGCCTGGTAGTAGGCAATATATTTCCCTTGGACCCATTTACGATGCATCATTCTTTTTACCTGTTCAAACTGCTCTTCTATGTTTTTGTGACGATCTCCAGCAAAATCCCCTGATCCTCTTAGGCTGCAGAAGGCACATCCCCCGGTGGATTTACTGCCATCCCGGTTGGGGCAGCTAAATCCGGCATCCAGTGAAATCTTAAATACCTTCTGCCCGAATCTTTGCCGCAGATGATGGTTCAAGCTATGATAACGTTTTCCAGACCAACTGGGAAGCTGAGTTGTTTCTTGCACCCTTGACACATCCTATCATTTTCTGCTGAATTAAGATTATTAATCTTGTCCAACTTACTCTATAATAATAACAGTGTAGTAGAATGGAGGCATTATCTTGTTCAAAAAAGAGTACCTTTATGTAAGCCTGCTTATTATACTGGTAATAGCTATTGCTGTATTTATAGGCAGTCGCAGCCCGGAAATTGACACCGTATATCCTGAACAACGACTTAAACTAGAGCCCCAGGACTTTGCTATCAACACTGAACAGGGCCAGTTAATAGTAGGCCTTAGCAGCTGGGAAGAGGCCCTGTCTATTTTTCCTCAGGGAGAAAAATTAGGGAGTTCCACTATCTACCACCCAGAAAATGTTCCCGTCTATCTCACCTTTTCGGAAGACGAAAACATTTTGATCGCAGTTCATATTTTCGGAGAAGGTATTTCTACCGGGCGGGATATTTCCTTGGCTGATTCTCCCGATAAAGTCTTGGAGCGATATGGTCCCAACTATGTGCGTTTTAGTATCAAGAATTCCGGAACCCAGGATTACGATATGCTGTATGGCGAAAATGATGGTAATACGATTATTTTCCAGATTCGCGGGGATCGCTTGAGCAAAATAATCGTACAGCATGGCCTGGAAAACTAAGAATATTAAGCTTGATTCCCCTGCGGAAACGCTGGTATCACTGCTTTGAATGCATAAAGATGTAGTAGCCATTTCATGAAGTATAGTAGATGTATGCATTCCAACCCCAGGTAATATAATTGCAAAAGGGGAATTAAACTTCGACTATAAACATTATGACAAAAAACATAGCCATAAATACCAATCCGATAGGAACCCCATAGGTGGCCCATTCCTTGCTTCCGATTCTCAATTTGGAGGCGGAAATGATATTGGGTATATTACCAGGTATCAGCATGCCGCCGCTGATTAACAATCCCATTAGGATGGCCTTAACAACCAGGGGATTAACCATCATGGCTGGACTCAGTTCAGCTGCGGCCAGGGTAGCATTGTCCAAAACTGCTGATACCATATTAACCCAGTACAATATTTGTGGACTTAGACCCAAAATATATTTTTCAATTAATGGTTCGAAACCTGTTCCTAAAAAGACCAAGGCCATAACAAAAAGATAGACCTTGACTGCTCTCAATATAACTCCCTGCCAGGTATCGGCCTCTATTTCTTCATCATCCAGCAAAGATAATTCCTCCTCTTCACTGCTGGCAGCCATTTCGTCTTGGGCTTCATTATTTCTGTTTAGACGGAAGACATAGATTCCCGCCATAAGTGAAAATATCACTACTGCTGGAATAATATACTGGCCCAGAAGCCTGATTAAAAACATAAAATCCTGGTTTAATTTGGATATAGCAATGGTAGCCAGAGGTTCACCGATGGGGGTAAGGGCGGCACCTAAGCCAATAGAATAGCAGGATAATATGCAAATCACTATCTTGTGTTTTCGCTCCAGGGGAAGCTGAAAAATTATTTCAACCAATATTATGGAAGCTACTATGGCGGTGATGATACTGGAGGCCAAACCCAGTATCAGTACCACCAGGAACACCACCAGGGCTAAGGGAAACCTCAGGCATACTTTTCCCATAAAGCGGCTAAAAGGTTCCCGCAGCAAGAAAAAAAGGGTTCCGGCCAATAGTACTGCTCCGGCAATCATAATCGGTTCGACCAGAGCTTCATGCACCAGTTCCATATTCATTTTACTGGAAATTAGGGCTGCCCCTATACCCATAATGAATAAAAACAGCTCCAGGTTTTCTTCCACTTTACGAAACAAAAACGGTAAGGATAAAACTAGAATCAGTATTACCATGAGTCCTGTTATAACCACTGTATCTCCTCCTGCTGCTTGTCTATCACATTAATTACATTATTGCATTATCCGTATCAAACATAAACCTAATTATAGACTTTACGACAATGATTGAAAAAAATCAAGGCTGGGCAAAATCTTTTTTACATAAACAAACCCCCAAATAATGGGGGTTAGGTGCCAGCACATGAATTTGGATTCCGACGGGCATGTCTAGGGGCGGTCTTTGACCGCCCTAGCGGGCATAAGCACAAATTTTCTAATCAATTATATTGCCCGATAGGATGTACATGAAAATGGTATATCCACTGAAATACCGGTATTTATAACAGGGCGGGCGACCGCAGGTCGCCCCTACAGACCTTCGACGTTTGTTGTCCGTACCGGGTGTCCACAGGTCGCCCCTACCAGGTTCCCACTATCCCAGATTCTTAAAGAGATTGACCATTTCCAGCCCCGTCATAGCCGCGTCTGAACCCTTGTTGCCAGCTTTGGTGCCGGCTCTTTCAATGGCTTGCTCAATAGTATCAGTGGTTAAAACTCCATAAATGATGGGCTTTCCTGTATTTAAACCCACCTGGGCAACTCCCTTGGTAACCTCTGCCGCCACATATTCAAAATGAGGGGTGGCACCTCTGATAACAGTGCCCAGACAGATCACTGCATCATAGTCCTTCTGGCTCATTTTCTGAGCGGTTAGAGGTATTTCAAATGCTCCCGGTACCCAGGCCACCTCAATATTCCCCTCATCCACTCCATGCCTTAACAGGGTATCCAAACAACCGGATAAAAGTTTATTGGTGATGAATTCATTAAACCTGGAAACAACAATACCGAATTTTAGATTTTCCCCAATTAGTTTTCCTTCATATACTTTTGGCAATTTAAGCGACCTCCTTCAAATTCCTGCAATCGTATTTACATATTGGCCAAAAGGTGGCCCATTTTTTCCTTTTTGGTTTTTAAGTAATACTGGTTCTCTTGGCGACTTTGGATTTCCATAGGTACTCTTTCCACTACTTCCAGATTATGACCTTCCAAGCCTTTAATCTTCTTGGGGTTATTAGTCATCAAACGCATCTTTTTAATGCCCAAATCATTTAATATCTGGGCTCCAATCCCATAGTCCCTTAGGTCCGGGGCAAAACCCAAATCCAGGTTGGCCTGCACGGTATCCAATCCCTTATCCTGCAGTTTGTAAGCCCGAATCTTATTACATAGCCCGATGCCCCGACCTTCCTGGCGCATATAGAGCAATACCCCCTTACCCTCTTCTTCGATCATTTCCAAAGCCCTTTGCAGCTGTTCCCCACAATCGCAACGTTTGCTAGCAAAAGCATCTCCAGTCAGGCACTCAGAATGAACCCGGACCAGGACCGGCTCATTGATTTCCCACTGCCCTTTAACCAGGGCCAGGTGCTCTTTATCATCCAGCAAAGACTTATAGGCTACGGCCTTAAAGTCGCCGAAAGCAGTAGGTAGCTTGGCATCATCAACCCTTAGAATCAGTTTTTCACTACGGCGTCGATATTCAATAAGATCGGCTATGGTAATTATTTTAATATCAAACTTCTTGGCAAATTCCAGCAATTCCGGCACCCGGGCCATGGTCCCATCGTCACTCATAATTTCACAGATTACAGCAGCCGGATACAGACCGGCCAATCTGGCCAAATCAATGGACCCTTCCGTATGGCCTGCTCTTCTGAGGGTGCCCCCTTCCCTATATCTTAAAGGAAATATATGCCCCGGCCGCCTGAAGTCAGAGGCCACACTATGGGGGGAGATAAGAGCTTGAATGGTAGCAGCCCTTTCATAAGCAGAAATACCAGTAGTAGTTGTTTTATAGTCTACCGATACCGTAAAGGCAGTTTCATGATTGTCGGTGTTGTTCATCACCATAGGCTTTATATCCAAGCGGTCTAAAACAGATCCCTCCATAGGAACACAGATTAGTCCCCGGGCATTTACTGCCATAAAATTAACCACATCAGGGGTAGCCTTTTCAGCTGCAACTATCAGATCCCCTTCATTTTCCCGGTCCTCATCATCAACCAATATAAGCATTTTCCCATCTCTTATGTCTTGTATTGCTTCTTCAATAGTATTAAACATCTTATCGCCCCCTTAAATAAATCCATTTTCCAGCAGGTAATTGTAGTCAATATCTTTTTTCTTTTGCTCCTGTTTAATCTCACCGCTTAGCCAGAGTTTTTCTACATAGCGCCCTATTATGTCAGTCTCCAAATTCACCGGGTCTCCTTCCCGTTTCCAGCCCAATATGGTTAATTTGGCGGTGTGAGGAATAAGGGATACACTGAATCTATTATTATCAACCTCCACTACGGTGAGACTGACCCCATCTACTGCAATGGAGCCCTTCTTTACCACATATTTTAATATCTCCGCCGGGGCTTCAATGCCATATAAGATGGCTATATCCTCAACGCTCTTATTGATTATGGTTCCTATCCCATCCACATGACCCTGTACCAGGTGCCCCCCCAGCCGATCACTCAGTCTCAAAGCCCTTTCCAAATTGACCGGGCTGCCACTCTTCAAGGTTTTAAGGGTAGTACGCTGGTAGGTCTCGGGCATAACATCAGCCTCAAAGCTAGCTCCGGAATATCCGGTTACTGTTAGACAAACTCCGTTTACTGCTATACTATCCCCCAGCTTAACCTCTTCCAATACTTTCGCAGCTTTAATGGACAGGGAAAAGGACTGTTGACCCCGCTTAATCTGCTTAACTTGTCCAATCTCTTCAATAATCCCAGTAAAAATACTATTACCTCCCAACCCGGGTAAACCTGGCCCTTTTCAGCTTTCCGGCCCGGGCCATTAGCATCAGCTGCTCTTTACAGCCGTGATTAATATATCCCTTCCCAGGCTTTTTATATCTCTTATACTTAGCTCCAAGGCCTCCCGCATGAATTGGTATCCGCTTCCCCCGACCGGACTTTTGGCCTCCCGACCTCCTATTATCTTAGGGGCTATAAACCAGTAAAACTTATCCACCAGCCCTTGTTCAATCAGGGAGGCATTAAGCTCTGCCCCACCTTCAACCAATATACTGCTGATCTCCCGCTGGGCCAAAATAGCCAGAACCTCCTGCAAAGGTACCAATCCATTTTCCAAATCTGTTTTTATAATCTCTACTCCCAGCCGGCTAAGCTCTGAAGCCTTGTGCTCATCGATCTCTTTCCCGCAGAATACCAGGCTGGGCTGTTCCCTGCTGCTCTGGGCAATGATGCTGTTAACAGGCAAATCCAATTGGTTATCAATTATTACTCTTACCGGATCCCGGCCCTGGCCTTCCTGGAGTCTGGTGTTCAAACGGGGGTTGTCTGCCAAGACGGTACCTATTCCTACCATTATGGCATCATAGATATTTCTTAATTGGTGTACATGCTGCCTGGCTTCAGGCCCGGTAATCCAGCGAGAGTCTCCGCTGCCGGCAGCAATTTTTCCGTCCAAAGTCATGGCGGTCTTTAGGGCTACATAAGGCAAAGCACGCTGTATATATTTAAAGAATACTGCATTTAATTCCATGGCTGCTTCCTGCATAAGACCAAATTCTGCATCAATTCCTGCTTTCTTAAGTCTTTGCAAACCACCCCCGGCTACTTTGGGATTAGGATCCAGGGCTGCAATAACCACCCGTTTTATTCCACTATTAATAATAGCCTCAGTACAGGGAGGGGTTCGACCATGATGACAGCATGGTTCCAATGATACATAAAGAGTTGCTCCCCGGGCTTCATTGCCGGCAGCTGCCAGAGCATGTATTTCAGCATGTGGAGTACCCGCCTTTTTATGATATCCCTCCCCTATGATTTTCCCATCTTTAACTATAACTGCTCCTACCATGGGGTTGGGGCTGGTCCTGCCACGAGCCTGAGTGGCCAGTTCAATGGCTCTTTGCATATACTCCATATCTGCTTTTTTCAAATCACTACACCTCTAAAAAAAGAAAAAACCCGTATTCCTTCGGGTTTTGGGCGCATAATAGCTATCCTGCACTCATTGCAGGTCAAACCAGCCTTCTTCTCCCATCCAGACTTTAACTGTCGGCCCTGGAATCTCACCAGATCCTGCCTTAACGGCTCGCGGGCTATAACCGCCGATAGGGAATTTCACCCATCCCCGAAGAAAGTATTTCTTATTATTTTTGTTAATTTATATTATCATCTCAGCTATAAATGGTCAAGGGAAGCCGCTTCACGCAATGCTTTGATGGCCTGGTTCATATCCCGGGCTCCAAATATATACGATCCTGATACCAGCACATTACACCCGGCTTCTATCACCTGAGCTGCGGTAAGATCATTAATACCCCCATCAACCTGCAGGTAAGCCCTTGAATTACAATTGTCCAACATAGCCCGGACCTGCCTTATCTTCTCACAGACTCGGGATATAAATTTCTGTCCTCCAAAACCCGGATTCACACTCATCAAGAGTATTAAATCAGCCTCTTCCAAAATATTCTCCAATACATGGACTGGGGTATGGGGATTAATGGCTACTCCAGCTTTTGCCCCCTCTTCCTTGATCATGGTCAAAACCCGATGCAGATGGTGACAGGCCTCAGCATGAACTGCGATGAGATCGGCTCCAGCCTTAACGAAAGCCGGTATTAAACCTTCTGGCTTTTCTATCATCAAATGTACATCCAAAAAGAGGCTGGTATGCTTTCTGACGGCAGCTACCACAGGCGGACCCAGGGTTAAATTAGGTACAAAATGGCCATCCATTACGTCTACATGGAGCCAATCCGCTCCGGCCTTTTCTACTTTTTGAATGTCCTCCCTTAAACAGGCAAAATCCGCAGATAATATAGATGGGGCGATTAAGATCATTTATAACTCCTCTCACGGCTAATTACTTCTTCCAACATGGTAATATAATTATTATATCGATGTATAGGTAAATCCCCTGCTTCCAGAGCCTGTTTGACTCCGCAAAATCTTTCCTTGTAATGTATACAATCCCTGAACTCACATAGTTCAGTATAGGATTGAAAATCAGGAAAATAGAAGGATACTTCTTTCCTTTCCAGGGCCGGCATATCAATAACGCTGAAACCAGGAGTATCACCAATTAAACCACCACCAGGCAAGGGAAACAATTCCACATGACGGGTGGTATGCTTGCCTCTGCCGATTTTTGAACTTACGTCCTGGGTCCTTAATTGCAGCCCTTCTCCCAGGGTATTCAACAAAGTGGATTTGCCGCTTCCGGAAGGACCAGCCATTACGGCTACTTGACCCTCTATCTTTTTTCTTATTTCTTCAATACCGCAGCCAGTTTTGGCTGATGATAGTATGAAATTAAACCCGGCGGTGGGATAGTATTCTTTAATCAAAGCGGCTGCCCGGCTTTCCGGTATATCACACTTGTTCATTATGATAATTGGCAGTAATTCATGGTAATAACTTAAGAATAGCAATCGGTCCAAGAGCATGGTACTGGGTGCAGGGCGATCATGGGCCAGGACAATCAAAACCATGGTAACATTGGCTATGGGGGGACGCTGTAGTTCATTTTCCCGTGGCAACACCTTTTCTATGATCCCCTTCTTGTCTCCCAAGACTGTAATTATCACCCGGTCACCCGTTAATACCTTTTGCTTTAACTTTCCCCTTAGTTTACTTTCGTATATATTGCCCTCATCATCCTGAACATAGTAGAAACCTGAAATCTTTTTTATTATAACGCTGTTCAACTGATGGGCAAGCATACCTTTCCTCCCGCTATAGGTTAATAGTGTCGAACACCTGGCCGTTTAACCTTACTACTACTTTTCCGGTCCCGGAATAGCTAACCGCCACACTAAAGGTGTCTCCGGCCTGGTGGTATTCATTATAAACTTCACGCTGACCTTGAACATCATCAACTGTTACCTGCACATTGTAATAATCTGTCTCTTCCGGCAGTACTATTTTGATCACCTTGGTTTTTACCGTCGGTCCGGGTCCCTGGCTTACCGTAAGGTCAACGGATGTAGCTTCGTCAACCCGTACTCCAGCGTCAATCTCTTGACTTATCACATAATCTTTATAATATTCCTGGCTCTCTTCCCGTTTGATCTTGCCCAGGGAGAGATTCCTGGCTTTCAGTTCATTCTGGGCTTTTTCCAACTCCATACCTACCAGGTTTGGCATTTCGACCCGGTTGGGAGCTGGGCCTTTGCTGACCATCAGGTCAATAGTACCTCCCTTTTTTAAATTGGATCCAAAACTGGGGTCTTGAGACATAACCAATCCTGCATCATAGCGCTGATCATGTTTTTCATCAATCAAACCCACTTCAAAACCGGCATTGCTTATGGCTAGCTTGGCATCAGACAGACTCTCCCCGATTAAATTGGGCACTTTTGCCAGCTCAGGGCCATTGCTGACCGTTACTTCTATCTTGGCTTTCTTCTTGACCTTGAATCCTTCAACCGGTTTCTGACTTATTATATGATCCTTCTCTACTTCATCATCATAATTGCGGGCTTTAATACTCATAGTCAAGCCGCTATCCAAAAGGGTCTTATTGGCCTCTTCCAGAGTCATTCCTACAACATTGGGCACTGCTATTTCTTCCCCAAAAAATGAAGAGGTAAAGATATAAGCCAAGCCGGAAAGAAATCCAAATATTGCTACACCTATTAGAATAATTCCAAATGGACTAAGCTTTCTCTTTTTCGCCAATTTATCACCTTCCCCATCCGAATCCATAAACCCCTGGTTAATTAAGCTGTCCCCATTACTTCGAAGATGCATATTTTCTTGAACCTGCAGCAGGTCTTCGCTCATCTCTCCGGCTGATTGATAGCGATGGGAGGGAAACTTCTCCATAGCTTTCAGTATTATTTTCTCTAAAGGCAGAGGTATTAAAGGATTGATGGAACGAGGCGCCGGTGGTTGATCATGAATATGTTTGAGGGCTACGGTAATCATACTTTCAGCATCAAATGGAGGTTTCCCTGTAAGCATCTCATATAAAACACACCCCAGTGAATAGATGTCAGTAGCCGGGGTTACCGCCTCCCCTTTGGCCTGTTCGGGTGAAATGTATTGGACCGTCCCTTCAATCTCGCCGCCAAAGGTTATGGTTTTCTTATTTATGGCCTGGGCAATGCCGAAATCAGCCACCTTTACTGTTCCCTGAGCAGTAATCAATATATTATGTGGTTTGATATCCCGGTGAATAATACCTCGCTCATGAGCATGGTGGATTCCCTGGCATATCATGAGGGCAATGTCAACCGCCTTTTTAACCGGTAAAGGGGCCTCTTCATTAATTATTCGCTGCAAGGTCCGGCCCTCTATGTATTCCATCACGATGTAATGGATGTCATCTTCTTGTCCAACATCAAATATATTAACAATATTGGGATGAGATAAGCGAGCGGCAGCCAGAGCCTCAGTCCTGAATTTATGCACAAAGTTTTTATCCCGGGAGAACTCTTCCTTCAGTATTTTTACCGCTACCTGGCGATCCAGTAAACCGCAATGAGCCAGGTACACATCAGCCATACCGCCACTGCCTATTTTTTCCCTTAATTCATATCTTCCACCTAATACAGTGCCTACCAAAGCTTTAACCTCCCATTACACTCGTATCAGTATCAGTGTTATATTATCATAACCACCATTACTCAGAGCACAATCCAGCATTTTTTGGGCTGCACCCTCCAAATCCTTTCCATATTCATTAATGATGGTGAGAATATCACTTTCCTCCACCATGTCTGATAGACCATCAGTACAAAGGAGGATAATATCACCAGGAAGCAACTGTTCAACTAAATTGTCAATTATGATTTGGTCTGCAATGCCCAGAGCCCTGGTTAGTATATGATTATAGGCATTATCCCTCAATTCTTCCGGTTTAAGCAATCCATCACTTATCATCTGCTGGGCCAGGGTATGATCCCGGGTTAGTTGTATAATACCCTGCTGATTTATACGATATAGCCGGCTGTCGCCTACATGAGCAATTATCAGCTCCTGCTCCTTAATCAGGGCTGCAGTAAGGGTAGTTCCCATTTCAAATAATTCCGGGTTTATCCGGCCCCATTCCCGAATAAGTTGATTAGCCTTAATAACACATTGGTTAAGCCATTTGAGTGCATGCTCGGAATCATAGCTGTCAAGGGATTCATTTATAGCTTTAATTGCCAGGTTGGAAGCCACATCTCCGCCTTTATGTCCTCCCATACCGTCACAGACCACATACAGACCCATATGTTTTTCTATCAGGAAAGTATCCTGGTTAGATTCTCTTAGCAAACCAATATCGCTTATTCCAGTGGCATGCATACTCCATAACTCCCTAAAAAATACTGAATAAAGCCAACTAATTTCTATACATCTTACTATAGCCGGCCTTTAGCTGTCCGCAGGCTGCCATAATATCAGAACCCTTTTCTTCCCTTAGGGTAACATTTAATCCACCCTCAGCCAACCAAGCGAAAAACTGCTGTATTCTAGGTGGTGAAGGTTTAGTATAATCCAGACCATCCACCTCATTGTAGGGAATTAGGTTTACATTGGCCAGGAGTGGTTTCAGCAGTCTGATCATGTTTCGAGCATCCCGCTTGCTCATATTAACCTCATCCAGCAAAACGTACTCAAAGGTTACTCTACGATTAGTTACAGATATATAATACTCTATTGCATCCCTTAATGCACTCAGAGGATATTTTCTATTCAATGGCACCAAATGATTCCTCAGGGTATCATCACAGGCATGTAGTGAAACCGCCAGGGTTATCTGCATCCCTTCATCAGCCAGGCGTTTGATCCCGCTGGCTTCACCAGCGGTGGATACTGTTATATGTCTTTGGCCAATACCCAATCCTTTAGGATGGTTAAGCATATAAATAGATTTTATCATCTCATTATAATTTAATAATGGTTCACCCATGCCCATATAGACCACATTGCTAATAAGATTTTCTTCATTGCTCTTTAGTTTCCTCTTTAATTCTCTTCTGGAGCCCAATACTTGACCTACTATTTCAAAATAATCCAGATTCCTTTGAAAACCTGCTTGCCCGGTGGCACAGAAACTACAGCCTATAGGGCAGCCCACCTGAGTAGATACACAGATGGTATAACGGCTGTTTTTGCCTGAACCCTGAGGTATTAGAACACTTTCTATCCTTTTTTTATCCCTCAATTCCAAGAGATATTTACGAGTTCCATCTTGGGATACTCGCTGTTTTAATACCCGGGGAATAGAAATCTGAGCCATTGTATCCAGCTTCTTTCGTAATTCCCGGGGCAAATCACTCATATCATAAAATGAATTAACCTCTTTGGAGTAAATCCATTTGAAAATTTGCCGGGCCCGAAAAGCTGCTTCCCCAATAGAAATCATATAACTTTCCAGTTCTTCAATGTCTTTACCCAGCAATTCATCCTTATTTGGCACCATTTTTATCTAATTTTTCCTCCTCATTAAAGCATAAAACATACCATCGCTATTATATTTTCCAGGCACCAAGCTTAGCAAACCCCGGGCTGCCTGCTCCCGATCCTGGGCATCCAAGCCCCAAAAAGACAGAGAAGGGGCAAAACCCTCCAAGACCACTTTTCCTTCTTCCAAAAGTGATAATACCTGCTCTTGGTTTTCCTGGGGGTTAATGGTACAGGTAGAGTATAGCAATACCCCGCCTGGCTCTAATAGATCTACTGCTTTTCTGAGCAAGCCCGACTGCAATGGTAAAAGCTCTTCCATATCTTTTAATTCTTTTCTAAACCTGGCATCAGCCCTCCGGTTTAACACTCCCAATCCGGAACAGGGGGCATCCAATAATATGCGCTTAGCCCGGGGTAAGCCCGGCTCCAAATCCAATACGCTTTGCACCCTGGATTGCACAATTCCAATCCCCATTCGACGACAGTTCTCTTGCAGGAGGCTGATCTTAGGCTGAAAAATGTCATAAGCCCATATGCTTCCTTTATTCTTCATGTATTCGGCCAGATGGGAAGTTTTGCCTCCAACTCCAGCGCAGAGATCATAGACCCGTTCCCCGGGCTGGGGATCGAGTATGGGAGCCGCCAGCATCGAGGCATCATTCTGTACATAAAACCTGCCTTGCTGATAACTGGACAAATTAGTTATTGAGGTATTTAACTTTGTAACATTAACCCCCCAGGGGGTCCTGATTGAGGGAGAACACACGGTCCCTTCCGCTTCCAAAGCCCTTATCAATTCCTCCCGGGACCCTGAAAGCTCATTATTCCTAAATACCAGGGGAGCTGCTCTATTATTATACTCCAACATATTTTCAGCCTGAACAGGACCGTATAGATCAATGAACAACTCAACTATCCACTCCGGATGAGAATAGTATGTTGATAGATATTGGATAGGATCATCCGGCCATTTGATTTCATTTTTATTACGGATTATATTGCGCAGCACAGCGTTTACTACCCGTCCCAAACCCTCCTGCCGGCTTTTTAAACGGGTCAATTGTACCGCCTCATTGACACATGCATACTGAGCCACCTTGTCCATCAACAGAAGTTGATAAACTGCCATGCGCAGGATGTTTCTCAACCAGGGATGCTGTTTTCCCACCTCTTGTTTTAAAAAAAGATTAAGCACCCAATCCAGGCGCTTGGTCATTCTTATAGTACCATTTACTATCTCACTTACCTTACGTTTTTCTAATATGCTCAAAGCAGAGGCGGACAAGGCCTTATCCAGGGCTAAGTTAGCATAGGCTCCTTTTTCATTCACATCGTAAATAATATTAAGCGCTAGCTCCCTGACCGGGCTTACCCCGCTATTTGATGGTTTAGCCAATCATTTCACCCTGCCTTTTAATCTTCACCGCCGCCGGTGAATATCAATAGATAATAGAATAAATTGGATACTGCAGATAGAGTAGCAGCCAGATAAGTTAAGGCTGCAGCCGAAAGAACGCTCTTTACTCCAGGCAACTCCGCAGCGCTTACCAGTCCGTTTTCACTCAATAGAGCAACCGCACGGCGGGAGGCATTGATTTCTACCGGCAGAGTTACCAAGTGGAAAAGTACTACCACAGAAAACAATATGATTCCTAACATAACCAGCCCCAGGTTCTGCATGAAAAAGCCAATGAGCAAAATAGGAAATGAAGCCGAGGATGAGAAATTGGTTGCCGGTACTAATTTATGTCTCAATTCCAGTAAGCCATAACGATCCCGGTGCTGCAAGGCATGCCCTACCTCATGGGCAGCAACACCCAGGGCAGATATGGAATTACTGCCATAAACCGATTCAGAAAGTCTCACCGTTTTGGACAAGGGATCATAATGATCCGAAAGGCTGCCTGCCACCGGTTCTATTTTAATATTCAAACTGCTTCTCCTGGCAATGGTATTGGCTACCTCAGCCCCGGTAACCCCCCGGGAAGAGCGCAGCTCTGAATATTTCTTAAATGTATTGCTTACTTTATACTGAGCATAGATAGATAGTAACAAAGCTGGCATTATAAATATCAAATATCCCATAAAATCAACCTCCTTGTATTATAGTTCTCAACGCCTGGTCTACCTGTTCCAAACACACATGGGTATTAACACAGGGTCCGTTAGGTCTGGAATTAAGTACTCCCAATACCGGCAATCCCCCGGTATCCTGAATACCGGAAGCCAAATCCCTTTCACAGGCCACCGCAACCACTGCCCGGGGCCGCACCTCTTCGATCCATTTTCGGGCCAGGGTGCCTCCGGTGGCCACTTTTAATACTGCATTATACTTCTCGCCCAAATCTCTTAACTGACCAATGGGGCATTTTCCACAATTTTTGCAATTGTTTATATCAATAGTGATTTTAAAAGGACAATCACTGTTCTGCAGACAGTGGGGCAAGAGCATCAATATCTTCTCTCCAGGCAGTATTCTCTTTGATGCTACTATATAGTTATTTACCGAAATAAATGACTTCAAAATTTTCTCTTTCTCCACCCCCAACAAACGACCGATAAACAAGGTGATGGGAAAAAGCAGTTCATTAGCCCACAGGGTTAATTTCTCCAGGGAGGGTATGGATCTGGACTTTATAATCATTATCACAATAGCCAGGATACCCATACCCAGGATAAGGAATATTATCCCCAGCAACACTGCTACCGTTATTAGCATGATTTGACTTATTATTATATCCCGATTGACTATAACGTACCATATCATGAAGGCCAAGGACATTTCCAGCAGCAGGCTGGCTGCCAGCAAACCGATATAAAGGCGTTTTTTAGTATCCAAGCAACTTAACCTCCCTTTTGGCCTAGTACTCTCCCTTCCAAATCACGATATCCCCTTACAAAGTCCACTGCCTTGCTGCGCTTTTTGCCTTCCTTTTGAACCTCCAGGATTTCCAAGCATTGCTCCCCCGTCTTCACCACAAAACCTTTTTTGCTCAAAGCTACTATCTGCCCTGCTAAGCCTGAACATCTTTCATCTGTTAAACGAGCTGCAAAAATCTTTAGTTTAATTCCATCCAAGAGGGTATAGGCTCCCGGGACCGGGCTTAAGCCCCGAATCTGGTTGCATATTTCCTGAGCAGTACGAGTCCAGTCAATCCATTCATCCTTCCGCTTCAGCATATGGGCATAAGTAGCCTGGCTGTCATCCTGTTTAACTCTGCTTATTACTCCTCTTTCCAGGTTTTGAATTACCTCCAGCAATAACCGGGCTCCTTTATGGGCTAATAATTCTTCCAGCATTCCGCCATCCATATCTTCACTGATATCCACCGATTCCTGGGCAATTATATCGCCAGTATCCAGTCCCTCATCCATATACATTATGGTAACTCCGGTACTCTTTTCCCCGGCCATAATAGCCCGCTGTATGGGAGCTGCCCCCCGGTACCGGGGTAAGATGGAAGCATGCACATTAATACAGCCAAAAGGAGGATAATTAAGAATGGCCGGAGGTATTATCTGGCCATAGGAGGCCACTGTGATTATTTCAGGATCCCATTGCCGTATCTGATCCAGGGCCTGGCTGGACTTGATATTATCGGTCTGGTACACCTCCAGTCCCATCTCTGCCGCTTTTGCTTTAATTGGAGTAGGACTGATTTTTTTTCCTCTTCCTTTGGCTTTATCAGGTTGGCTTACTACCCCTACCACCTGATGTCCCCCTTCTTGTAGAGCCAACAAAGAAGGAACGGCAAATTCAGAGCTACCCATAAAAACCACTTTCATTGTCTAAAGCCTCCATTTGTTAGATGGGTTCATGACGAGTCTCAATAGCCTTATCTGTAAATAGTATTCCATCTAAATGATCAATTTCATGCTGTAAGGCCCGAGCCAAAAGACCACTGCCTTCCAGAATCTGTTCTTCCCCTTGACGATTCAGGGACTTTACTACTACCCTTTCAGCCCGTTTTACCAAGCCAACAATGCCCGGTATACTTAAACAGCCTTCACTGGCTACCTGCTCACCATGGGCTTCAATGATCTCCGGATTAATTAATTCCAGGTAATTATCTCCGGTATCAATGACCACCAGCCGCTTGGATATACCTATCTGCGGAGCCGCCAAACCCACTCCATTTTCAGCATAAAGGGTATCTTTCATATTATCCAAGACCCGGAATACACCGTCATTGATTTTGTTTACCGTCTTGGCTTTAGCCCGCAAAACCTGATCAGGTGTAGTTATAACCTGATAAACTGCCATATTTCTCTTATCCTCCTTATAGCATATTTAAAGGATTTATATCAATGGCCAATTTATAGCCTTTCCTCTTCCCCTGATACAATAACCTTTCTCCTATACTTTTTAATAATACCATATTATCGCACTTTATAATTATCTGCTGCCGGTAACGATTCCTCAACTTAAATAGAGGGCAGGGAGCCGGCCCCAGAATATCTATATCCTCTTCCCTGGCATCAATCAATTCCCATAGCTGCTGCTTAAGGTTCAGGGCGGCCTGAGCAGCTAGCTCTTCATCCCTGCTGCTCAAGACCATCCTCATGATATTGGTAAAAGGAGGATAGCCCAGCAGTCTACGATGCTCTATTTCTGATTCGTAAAAGGCCTTATAATTATGGTTTACCGCCCAGCCAATGATAGGGTGATCCGGGTTGTAAGTCTGAATCACTACTTCCCCGGGCAATTCACCCCGGCCAGCCCGGCCTGCAGCCTGCACCATTAATTGAAAAGCCCGTTCCCCGGCCCGGTAATCAGGCAGGTTTAACATGGCATCGGCGTTGAGAACAGCCATCAGGGAAACAGCGGGAAAATCCAGCCCTTTGGCTACCATTTGGGTGCCGATGAGAATATCTATATCCCCGGTCTTCATGTCCTGTAAAATTTTTTCCTGTACTCCCACCGCTTTGCTGCTGTCCAGATCCAGACGGGCGATATGGGCCTGGGGAAATAAGTCTTTTATTTCTTCCTCTACCCTTTGGGTTCCATAACCGGCCCAATCCAGGTAGGGGCTGCCGCATACCCTGCAAACACTTAACTTGGGTTCCCGATAATTACAGTAATGACATATATTCAACTCTCTATCCTGGTGGTAGTTTAAGCCTACCGAACAGAAAGGACAGCTCACTACTGCCCCGCATTGCCGGCAGATATTTATCGGGGCATAGCCACGCCGGTTTAGAAATAAAATACACTGGCTATTATTGTTTAAAGAAGTACTGATCTTTTGGGCCAGCAAATCGCCTATTACCCGGGAGCCCTTATTTTTACGCTGATCAAAAATATGAACCACCGGATTCTCTGTTTGCATTATACGCTGCTTGAGCTCCAGCAGTACTATTTCACCCTTTGCTGCTCTAAAATAGGTATCCAGGGAGGGAGTGGCACTGCCATAGACCACCACTGCTTGGTGAAAACGGGCTCTTTGCCGGGCCACCTCCAGGGCATGATATTTGGGGCTTTCCTCCTGCTTGTAGGTGTTTTCATGTTCTTCATCAATTATTATCAATCCCAGATTATGCAAGGGTGCGAAAACTGCCGATCTGGTCCCCAGGACTAAGGAAGCTTCTCCATTACGGATTCGTCTCCATGATTCATAGCGTTCCATCCCGCTCATACTGCTGTGCAATACAGCAGTATGAGGAAAACGCTTGGCGAACTGCTCCATTAGATGTCGGGTTAGAGCAATCTCCGGCACTAATACCAGGGCAGTTCTTCCCCTATCCAGAACAGCCTGTATAGCCTGCAGGTATACTTCAGTTTTACCACTTGCCGTCACCCCATGCAAGAGAAACTCAGTATAGTTCTGAGATCTTACTCCCTCCAGGATTGCTTGTAGTGCCAGCTCTTGTTCCCGGCTCAAAGTAAAAGGAGGAGGCTGTGCTTGAAGCTCCTTTCTTGCCATGCTAATATACCCTTGGTCAAGCAAGGATTTTATACTGCTGGCGGAAAATCGGCTATGGGCTTCACTCATTCCCACCGGTCCGGATAAGAGCAGTTGCAGGAACTCAGCCTGGCGGGGTGCCCGTTTTTTAATCTTTTCCAGGTTTAGATCCTGCTCAGGATCTACAGTTAAAGTATATACCATAGCCTTTTTATCAGCTTTATTCTTGATGTCGTACTTACCCAACACTTCAATCCAGGAATTTTCAATCATAAAGTGCAAGGTTTGCTCATCTATATAGCTTAAAGCTTCTGATAGAGTAAGGCCTTGACCCTGGTATAAATGATCCAATATTTGCTCCAGGTCATGGGGCTGAAAATGGGAATAGCGTATTTTATCAATCATATCCTCCCGGCTGAGCAGGGGAACCACCCATTGACCCCGTTTACGATGTAAAATGGGTGGTATCATGCTTTTCAGGGCAGTTGACAGTGGACAAAGATAAGTATCTGCCATCCACCGGGCCAAGTGATATAATTCCTTATCAAATACCGGACTCATATCCAGTACCTTCATAATCGCTTTTACGGATATTTCCGTTTCACCTAAGCTGGGATCACTGATGATAAATCCTTCTATATGGCGCTTGCCCAATTCAACCGTAACCCGTCGGCCATATTCAGCCTGTCCCAACAAATGATCGGGAACCGCATATTTATAAATAGCTTCCTTCAAGGGCAAGTCAACCAGGACCTCCACCCACTGCATAAATTTACCTCCATCGCTGTCAGGCACCAAATTATCCGACGATCGGTGTGTAGGGGCGACCTGCGGTCGCCTTCCGTTCCGTTCCCCCGAAATACCGTAGCAAACCTAACACCCGCGTAAATACCGCATATTGGGGCTTTATACCGCGGGCGGTCAAAGACCGCCCCTACACAATCGCCGAAATCCATACTCAACGGTGATATTCTGTAGGGGCGACCTGC
>JAAYNQ010000159.1 GCA_012520725.1 Syntrophomonadaceae bacterium
TAAAGCTCGTGAAGGCAGGATGTTTATTATGAACAAAATGCTGGAGGTTATAGACCGGCCCAATGCTGAACTGTCTCCATATGCACCTCGTTTAACCAAGATGCAGATACATCCTGACCGGATTAGAGAGATAATCGGTCCGGGAGGCAAAACTATTCATAAGATAGTTGATGAGACCGGATGTAAAATCGATATTGAAGACGACGGCAGCCTTTACATCATGTCTGTGGATGAAGAAGGAGCCAAGAAGGCCAAGTTCTATATTGAATCCATAATTGCTGATGTGGAAGTTGGAAAAACCTATATGGGTACCGTTAAGAGAATAATGGACTTTGGTGCTTTTGTCGAGATTATCCCAGGAGTGCTGGGCACGGCAGGCAAAGAAGGATTGGTCCATATATCTCAACTGGCCGAAGAGCGAGTAAACAAAGTTCGAGACGTGGTAGATATAGGTGATCAAATTCTGGTTAAAGTCACTGAAATAGACAAGCAAGGACGTATAAACCTGTCTCGTAAAGCCGTGCTGGCCAATGCAGTAAAACACAAATAATATTTAAAAAACAGCATCCAAGTAAACCGAGCCGTCTCGGTTTATTTGTGTTTTCTGGATATCCAATCAAGGTGGTGCATCCCCCGCTTTTGACCTTTAATTTAGGGTAGGCAGTTCCTTCTTGATAAAGATTTAAATTAAGCTGAATAGCCTGGAGCTAAAGGGAATATCTATAAAAAGATGGATATTTAGGAGGAGGTGGCTTAAGATTAAAAGGTTTTTTCCTTATCAGGCTTGATAGCAGAACCATTATTTTATTGAGTTTGTTTATCAGCCTCCCCCTCCTGGCCAGTGGGCTGGATAAGCTGGATCGCTATTTATACGGGGTGAAACCGGGAGTAACTGTCAATGGTGAAGAAGTGGGCGGACTGCTACCGGAGGAGGTGATAAGACTAGTAGAACACCTGGCCATCAGGCATCAAAAGGTACCAAGTGAACCAGCTCTGGATCGCAATAGCGGGGAAATAATTCCTGAAGTAGAAGGCTACATTATTGATGTGGAGTACAATGTCCAACAGATATTGGCAGCTGAAGCCGGAGAAAGGCTAAAGTTAAAGGTTATACCAGTTTATCCCAAACACAGGGGAGCAGAGATTGAAGAAATCAAGGATATTATTGCTTCCTACTCCACCTGGATTAGCGGGAGTGCCCAGAGGCAGAGCAATATCCAGCTGGCGGTAAAAGCCATCAATAATACCCTGTTATGGCCGGGAGAGCTTTTTTCTTTTAACGAAGTGGTGGGACCCAGGACTATGCTGCGGGGATATCAACCTGCTCCTATAATCATGATGGGCCATATGGAGATGGATTTCGGAGGGGGAGTGTGCCAGGTAGCCAGTACCTTGTATAATGCGGCGGCAGCAGCGGATTTGACAATTATTGAAAGGCATCAGCACAGCAGACCTGTCCATTATGTTCCGAAAGGAAAGGATGCTACCGTCAACTATGGTTACCTGGACCTGAAGTTTAAAAACAATTTGAATACTCCGCTTATTGTTAAAGCTTGGGTTGGGGGAAATCAAGTATGGGTTAATATTCTGGGGAGGGAAAAATGAGAATTTATTGGGTCAATAGAAAAAGACTCTGGACCATTTCAGCAGCTTTGTTTTCCATCATTTTTACGCTGCTGGTGCTTGTCAGCTACTATAGATGGAGCGGGATAGAAGCTAATGCCAATAAAGAAGCCATCTACCAGGGGAATACGGGTAAAAAGGTAGTGGCTATTTGTGTTAATGTGGATTGGGGAGAAGAATACATTCCAGCCATGCTGGAAGAATTTAAAAAAGCCCAGGCCCAGGTTACCTTTTTTGTGACCGGCAGTTGGGCAGAAAAGAATCCGGAACTGCTTAAGCAAATGAGTGAAGCCGGTCATAGCATTCAGAACCATGCCTATAAACACGTTCATTTTAGCAGCTTATCGGATGCAGAAGCCCAGGCCCAGATAAAAAAAGCTGAGGCCGTAATTGAAAAAATAATTGGGAAAAAAACCAGGTTTTTTGCCCCCCCCTATGGAGAACAAAATGATAGACTGGTAAAAGCAGCAGGGGAAATTGGTTATGAGTTGATTATGTGGAGCGTTGATACCATCGACTGGCAGAAACCCAGCCCCCAGACCATAGTAAAAAGGGTGGGCAACAAGGTTCACAATGATGCCATTATTTTGATGCATCCCACTGATCCGACGCTCCAAGCACTGCCGGATTTGCTGGCTTACCTTCAAGATCAAGGATACGGGATGATTACCATTGACTCCATATTAGTGAAAACGGATGTGACCTCCTGATATGAAAGCAAAATTCCATATAATAGCCATCCTGGGCCTTATGTGCTTTTTCCTGGGATATTACCTGGTACCGGAGGCGCAAGCCCGCCCTTACCATTCATCCGACTATGTATGTCTCTTGGATGCTGGCAGCGGTCAAATCATTTATTCCCAGAAAGCCGGGGAGATCAGGCCGGTGGCCAGTACCACCAAAATAATGACTGCCATATTAAGCGTAGAGTATGCAGAATTGGATGAAATTGCTGAGATTAGCCAGCACGCTGATAATACCCCTGAATACACCATAGGTTTGAGGGCAGGGCAAAAGCTGACGGTAGGAGAATTGCTAAAAGCAGCCCTGGTCAGATCTTCCAATGATGCAGCGGTAGCTCTAGCTGAGCATGTGGCCGGTAATGAGCGGTTTTTTTCTCACCTGATGTCCAAGAAAGCTTTTCTCATGGGAGCTGCCAACACTCATTTTGTAAATGCCTCCGGATTGCCGGCCACTGAGCATTGGAGTACCGCTTATGATCTGGCCATAATGGGTCGTTATCTATTGCATAAGGAATATATTAAAGATCTGGTAGCGGCAAGGCAGGTAGAGTTTAAGCATCCTGCTTACCAGCAGCCATTAACTCTAAGCAATACCAATGGTCTTTTACATAGCTATAGCGGAGCTAATGGAATTAAGACCGGAACCACCAATGCGGCAGGCAATTGTTTGGTGGCCTCAGCCAAGAGGGATAATCGGCAGTTGATTGCTGTAGTCCTTAACTCCCATGACCGTAATGGTGATTGTGCCCGCTTAATAAATTATGGTTACGGGGAAGTAAGCCGGGAGAAAATAATTGATAAGCAGCTAGCCTTTAAAGAGCTGAAAATAGGTCCGGAGAGCTATCTTCAAGTATATCCGGAAAAAGACCTGTTCATATGGTCAGGTCAGGAAGAAGCACTGCTTAAGATTGAAAAAGTGGTAGAAATGGATTATTCTATTAGCGCCCCAATAAAAAGAAATCAAACCCTGGGGGTTTTGCATGTCTATGTTGATGAGCAGCTATTGGCCAGTATCAGGCTGGTAAGCAGACAAGACATAAAAGAAAGCCAACGATGGCTTATTAAACTAAAAGAAATGTTATACTAATAAAAGTTGATTTTAAGGATAATAGACCATGCTGTTATCGGGGGGATATGATGATTAGCTATTGGAGCCTAAGCAATGGAGCAAGACTGGTGGTTGAGGAAATACCCCATGTGCGTTCAGCGGCTATAGGTATATACATTGGAGTAGGGTCCCGGCACGAACCGGAAGAGATGAAAGGGGCCAGTCATTTTATTGAACACATGCTTTTTAAAGGGACGGATGATTTGACCGCCCGGGATATTGCCGAAAAATTTGAGGGCATCGGGGGGCAGTTGAATGCTTATACTTCCAAAGAGTACACTTGTGTTTACGCTCGCATTTTGGATGAGAATGTTAAGCTGGCAGCCCAAATAATGTTTGATATGGTATTTAATTCACGTTTTTACCCTCGGGATTTTGAGACCGAGAAAGGGGTAGTAGTGGAAGAAATCAATATGAATGAAGACTCGCCGGACGATTTGATCCACGATCGTTTTGCCCGGCGCCTATGGATGGATCACCCTATGGGATCACCAATTCTGGGAAACCTGGAAACGGTCACCGCTTTTAACCGGGATGATGTTTATGGATTCTACAAGTCTAGCTATGTTCCTTCCAATATGGTTATATCAGTAGCCGGTAATGTGCAAGCCCCGGCGGTCAAGGATATGGTGGAAGAGCTGATGAAGGAGCAAAGTGCCGGGGAGCTGCATTTTCCCAGCCATGGTCACCATGAATACACCGGCTTTTTGGATCTTATGGAAAAGGATACCGAACAGGTGCAAATCTGTGTGGGGGTACAAGGTATATCCTATCATGATAATCGGCGTTATGCTTTGAATGTTATGAACAGCATATTAGGGGGAGGTATGAGTTCCCGGCTGTTTCAGAGCTTAAGAGAAGAATTGGGATTGGCTTATTCAGTCTATTCCTACCCTTCCAATTATTCTGATACCGGATCCTATTCCATATATATCGGGACCGGGCAGAATAAAGTAAAGCAGTGTTTTGAAGCCCTGGAGAATCAACTCCAGGCTCTGGTAAGCCAGGGCATTTCCGAGGAAGAACTGGATAGAACCCGCCGTTTGATCAAATCCAGTATGTACCTGGGATTGGAAAGTGTCATGAATCGTATGAGTCGTTTGGGTAAAGCCATTATGATGTATGAGAAGATCATCAGTCCAGAAGAAGCCATTCAGCGGGTAATGCAGGTAGAGACAGAACAGATTAAGGAGCTGGCCTTAAGCTTGTTGAGGGATCAGGCCATTTCTGTGGCTGCCATCGGTCCGGGCCAGGTATTGCAGGAGGTTCAAAAGCAATACCAAGATCTTTGGAGATGATCTGGGATAGCAGTATTAAATCAGGGTCCAGGCTAGCTGAGGACCAAGGTGTAAAGTCGCTCCAGCTCCTGGCATGGATTAACTGCCCAGGTCCCACTTGATGGGGAGAGAGTTTTTCCAGACTTAAAACAGCCTTTCTCTTCCTAGACCTAGCTTACAATCGTTTAAAGAAAGGAGCCCGGCATGAAAATAGCTATCAAGAGATTGCATTCATTTGACTTGCCTTTGCCCGCTTATATGACCCCCGGCTCTTCCGGGGTGGATCTTTACGCTGCCAATTCAGAAGATATAGTTATCTCCAGGGGAGAGAGAGTTCTGGTTCCAACCGGGATCGGGATTTCCCTACCTCCAGGATATGAAGCCCAGATAAGGCCACGCAGCGGTCTGGCCCTTAAACATGGCCTGACCCTCTTAAACACTCCTGGAACCATAGATGCTGATTATCGGGGAGAAATAAAGCTAATAGTTATAAATCTGGGGGACAAAGAGTATATTTTAAAAAGAGGGGAAAGAATAGCCCAGATGGTATTCAGCCGGGTAGAACGAGCTGAATTAATAGAGGTGGAAAACCTTGATGATACCAGCCGGGGTGCAGGAGGCTTTGGACATACCGGAGTGTAAAGGAGGATTGGGGTGCGGCTTAATGAATTGATAGGAAAAGAAATGGTCAATATTTATGATGGCATGAGAATGGGCACGGTGGGGGATTCAGACATGGTTATAGATGAAGAATCTGGACAGATAGTATCCATCATATTGCCCAATAAGGGAAATGCCTTTAACTTTTGGACTGATCGCCAAAAATTGGTCATTCCCTGGGAGGCGGTAAAGAAAATTGGACGGGAAGTTATCGTGGTAGATCTGGATAGTACTCATATGCGTTTAAAAAACAATTCCATATAAATAATCGAAAAAAAGGATACATGAGCAGGAAGGCCTGAATTGTCAGGGAGAGTTACCTGCTTTTGTTTTTCTGCCTGAAGCTAGTCTTTTTATTTTGCCGCTGGCAGTAGTGATGGAGGAGGCCAGGTACTACACTTTTACATTTTGAATTAATCCGCCCCTCCAAACTAGTGATGATAATGGCCTTAATTTTTTGCCTTAGGCTAACTATAGCCTATTTTTTCTGGAGTATTATTTGCCTCCCATACAGGAAGAATATTATTGCTAGGAGGCGATATAATATGAGCGAAAAAGAGCAAATAGTTCAAGGTTCTTATCCCCCTTGGAGCAGGATCCCATCAGTGGAAGAAATGGCCGCAGAAGTGGGTATTGATGGAGCAGAATTTCTGCACAGCCTGGGCTCCGGTCTGGACTTGGAGCAGTTGGCAGAAAAATTTGACGTAAGCCCCAAAACCATTGAACACCTTTATGATCACTTTATGCACTATGGAGTGGGATCAATAATGGGAGGAGACTAATTGAGGAAATACCTGTATCATATGATTCCCAAGAAATCGATAGATCCAAGTTTTATTGGGGTCTTGGCAGAGAAAGCACTTAGACCTGCACAATAATTCTTCCTGGCTGGCATAGCTTGAAAATTAAGTAATAATGCGATAATATAAACTCAATTTACCAGGATAAAAACAAGGAGGCCAGGAAGATATGAGTGATAAATTTAGCAAAAAGGGTCTCACCTTTGATGATGTATTATTGCTACCGGGTAGATCAGAAGTACCTCCCAATTTGGTGGATGTATCAACCCGTTTGACACAAAAAATTAGATTGGAAATACCATTGATGAGTGCCGGAATGGATACCGTGACTGAATCACGGATGGCCATTGCTGTCGCTCGTGAGGGTGGTATAGGCATAATTCATAAGAATATGTCAATCAAGGAACAGGCTACCATGGTGGACCGGGTTAAACGTTCTGAACATGGTGTAATCACCGATCCTTTTTACCTCTCCCCGGATAATAAAATCAAGGATGCCATGGATATTATGGAACACTATCATATTTCAGGAGTTCCTATTACCGTTGGCAGCAGACTGGTAGGTATTATAACCAACCGGGATTTACGCTTTGAAACCGATTTTGAACAGCCCATTAAAAACGTGATGACCAGTGAAGGCTTGGTAACCGCTCCGGTTAATACCAGTATGGATACGGCCAAAGAACTGTTGCGCAAGCACAAGATTGAGAAGCTACCTCTGGTAGATGATGATTTTAATCTTAAGGGACTTATTACCATAAAGGATATTGAAAAGACTTATAAATATCCCCATGCGGCCAAGGATGCCAGGGGACGACTATTAGCCGGAGCTGCAGTGGGAGTAGCCAAGGACACCCTGGATCGAGTGGAAGCCCTTAAAAATGCCGGAGCAGATGTAGTGGTAGTTGATACAGCTCATGGGCACTCCATATTTGTTATCAATATGGTTAAGGAGATAAGGGCTGCCTTCCCCGATCTGCAAATAATTGCCGGTAATGTGGCTACGGAAGAGGCCACCGAGGAACTGATCAAGGCTGGAGCAGATGCCATAAAAGTAGGCATCGGACCTGGATCCATATGTACCACCCGGGTTATTGCAGGTATTGGAGTACCTCAAATTACTGCCATAGTGGATAGCGCTCGGGCTGCAGTTAAATACAATATACCCATAATAGCCGATGGAGGCATCAAGTATTCCGGTGATATTGCCAAAGCCATAGCTGCTGGAGCAGATGTAGTTATGTTAGGCAATCTATTCGCCGGTACCGATGAAAGCCCGGGAGAAACAGTGATCCTACAGGGAAGGAGTTATAAAATATACCGGGGCATGGGTTCAATGGGTGCCATGGTACAGGGCAGCAGTGACCGCTACTTCCAGGAAGATGCTCAGAAATTGGTACCCGAGGGGATTGAAGGCCGGGTGCCTTATAAAGGAGCCGCTTCAGAAACCATTTTCCAATTGATTGGCGGGCTCAGGGCTGGTATGGGCTATTGCGGAGTGCGTAATCTGGAAGAAATGAAGACCAAGACCAGTTTTATCCAGATAAGCAATGCAGGTTTAAGAGAAAGCCATCCCCATGATATCACTATTACCCAGGAAGCTCCTAATTATCAGGTTTTATGAGTATAGAGACAACACTGGCGCGAATTGTTTTGGCCGGCTTAATCGGTGGCATAATAGGCTGGATAAGCGGCAGCAGGAAGGATGTCCGCTTATTCAGTATGATTTGTATGGGGGCTTCTTTGGTGACATATATATCAGCCTATTATTATATCCCTCTGTCCATGAGCTGGTATGCTGATCCCGGCCGCTTGTCGGCCCAGATCATTGTAGCCTTAGGTTTTATCGGCAGTGGTCTGATATGGATCAGCCCCGAGAAAAAGGTGGAAGGGATTACTACTGCTGCTGCCTTGTGGTTGACTGCCATAGTGGGTATGGCTATTGGAGCTGGTTTAAACAATGTCAACGAAGCGCTTATTATATTCATATCCATATCTTTCCTGGTCTATAAAATAATAGTCAGAAGATAAATCAAGGGGTGAGCCCTTTGATTTTGGCTGGTATAGAAAATGAGTCAAAGGAAACTTCCTTTGACTCACCTCTCTTTGATGCGAGTAATTATACTTTGGTGAGGGATTTTTCAGCCAATTGTATGGCTTTGCTTACCATGTTTCCGCAGTCTCGAGATGTAACTGCACCCCAGCCCTGCGAAGCCACAATCTGATCAACGCCGAGTTCACGGGCAATTTCATACTTCAACTGTTCCGACATGATTCCTCGTTTTCTGGCCAAGATATAACCTCCTTGCCCAACTCGCATCAATATTATTTTGCTTAATTTAGCGAATTTTATAGCAGGAAGAAGCTGCTTAAGTAAGCAGCAAATATGGTTTATAATATAGACAACAGGGGGTATTTATATGCGATACGAAGGAAATATTTTCAGACCACCTAGTGAAGCCAGAAGTTATATCTTGCAATGCACAGTTGGATGCAGCCACAATCGCTGTACCTTTTGCAGTATGTATAAGGATAAGAAGTATAGGGTAAGAGAGTTAGAAGAGATATTAAGAGACATTCGCATGGCCAAATTGTATTACTATGATTTGGAAAAGGTATTTTTGGCCGATGGAGATGCTTTGGCCATGGATACTGAGGATCTCTTGCAGATTCTGGATGCCTTATACCAGAATTTTCCTAGCCTGAAACATGTGGGCATATACGCCAGTCCTGACAGCATTTTAAACAAAAGCTTGGAGGAGCTGCAGCAATTAAAGGAACGGGGATTGACCATTGCCTATTTAGGGGTGGAAACCGGGGATGAAGAATTACTCCGGGACATCAGAAAAGGGGTTAGCTACGATGAAATGGTAGAGGCCGGTAAAAGAATTCGAGAAGCCGGAATACTATTATCGGTTACCGTATTATTGGGATTGGCGGGAAGAACTCCCAAAGCAGTGGAACATGCCATCAACACCGCTAAAATTTTAAATGACATGAATCCGGATTATATCGCCGCTTTAACCCTGATGTTAACGCCCAAAAGTGAACTATACCGGCGTATGCAAAGAGGAGAGTTTGAACTGCCGGAGCCCTTTGAAATCCTGGAAGAGCTACGGATAATAATTGAAAACCTGGAAGTTAAGGATAGCGAATTTCGCAGCAATCACGCTTCCAACTATTTACCCATTAAGGGGAAGTTGCCCTATGATAAGGAAGCTATACTGGCCTTGATAGATAAGATAATTAAAAAGCAGGACCGGAACTACCTTAGGCCGGATTATTTGAGAGGTTTGTAAATAATAGCTATGCTCAAGTATACATGGTCAATCCCTATATATACTAATAACAATAGTGGTATAATAGAGGGCATTATAATATAACTGCAATTTGTTAGGGGGGATAAAGTTGCGGTTATTCGGGAAAAAAGATGAACAATTATTTCTGCTATTTAATGAGAGTGCCCGGGTAGTAGTAAGGGGTGGGGAAATACTACAAAATGTAGTACATGACTACCGGGATTTGGATGTTAAAATGGCTAAACTAACTGCCATGGAACACGAGGGAGACCGGATCATACAGGAGCTCATGCGGCGATTGAATACCAGTTTTATTCTGCCCTTTGACCGGGAGGATGCCTTTCAACTGGTGCAAAAGCTGGCTACTACATTGGACTATATTACCGGCATCATTGATCGTATGATACTGTACAAAGCCGGTGACCCGGATCTTCAGGTCAAGAAAATGGTAGAAGTTTTGTCCGAGTCCATTAAATTGATGGAACAGGCATTCAATATGCTGGACAAAATTGAGCGTAAAAATAAAGAAATAATTGATTGCTGTAAAAAGATAATCAAGCTGGAAAAAAAGCAGGATAATCTATACCGCAACGGTGTAGCCCGCTTATTTGAAGAACATGAGAATGATCCCATCCAACTCATTAAATGGCGGGAAGTATATGAGCATATTGAAATGGCCCAGGACTATATAGAAGATATGGCAGATCTCTTAATAAATATCTGTGTGAAATATTCCTAAAAAATATACCCCTTGCTGTCTGAAACTGGAGCAAGGGGTTTTTCTGTTTCTATCTCCTGCTAAAAGGGAATTAAATACTTATATAAAACTTGGATAATGGGTATTTTAGGAAATAGGAGGTAGTATATGTTCAAGAAACAGCTATTAATAGCACTATTAATAAGTCTTTTAATAATCAGTGGATGTGCTTATGAAATAGACTCCATAGAAGTACCGGAAGCATCTGTGGTCTTTGATATTAAGGGTCGTCCCATAAAAGGATTGGCCGAGGAGAATCGTATCAGCATTGAATTTGAAGAGATTCCGGAGAGTTTCAAAGCTGCTATTATAGCAGTAGAAGACAAGAATTTTTATAACCACCATGGTATTGATTTTACCGGCATACTACGAGCCTTATTTCTGAATCTAAAGGCAGGCAAGATAACCGCCGGTGGCAGTACTATTACCCAGCAAACCGCGAAAACTCTTTATTTGAGCAATGAGCGCACCATAAGCCGAAAAATAAAGGAATTGTTCTATGCCCTGGAATTGGAGCGTCGCTATAGCAAGGATGAAATCTTGACCAGGTATTGCAATAGTATATATTTCGGCCATGGGGCTTATGGATTGGAGGTGGCGGCCCGTACCTTTTTTAATAAAAATGCTCGGGATTTGAGTGTTGAGGAGTCGGCTCTCCTGGCAGGCCTGCCCAATGCCCCAAGCCTGTATGATCCTTATGTCAATCCCCAGGCGGCCAAACAGAGGCAGAGAGTAGTTCTACAGCGCATGTGGGAGGAAGGATATATAACAGAAGCAGAGCTGGAAGATATAGCGGATAGAGAACTGCAATACCAAAGAGCAGATTATGTATTAGGAGAAGCTCCCTATTTTATTGCCATGGTACGGGATTATGTATCTGAAAAATATGGGGAGAGGGTGGTTTATCAGGGCGGTTTGAAGATATACACCACCCTGGATTTGGATATGCAAAAGGCTGCTAATAAGGCTTACCAGGAGGGTATGAAGGAAAGAGAAGCTAATGTACAGGCGGCTCTGGTAGCTTTGGACGTCAGTAACGGGGATATTCGGGCTTTGATCGGAGGTCGGGATTTCGCTCTTTCCAACTACAACCGGGTATTTTCCGAACGGCAGCCGGGTTCCACTTTTAAACCCTTTCTTTATTCCCTGGCCATGGAATGGGGGATGACCCAGGCCGAGCAGATAAAATGTGAAGAGGTAGAGTTTAAACTTCCTACTGGTGATACTTATACCCCTGAAGATTATGGTGACGATAAGTATCACTGGAAGGAATTTACTCTAAAAGAAGCTCTGATGATTTCTGACAATGTGATCGCGGTGAGGCTTAATCATTTATTAGGACCCCAAGATGTAGCCAATCATGCAGAAAAATTCGGGTTTAAGAATATAGAACCTATACTTTCCCTGCCCCTGGGGTCCAAGGAAGTCACTCCACTGGATATGGCCGCCGCTTATAGTGTTTTTGCCAATGAAGGAATATATAGCCGGCCCAGGTATATTCTTAAAGTTATGGACCGGTATGGACAGGTATTGGAAGAAAGCGATTCCCAGCAAAGGCGAGTGGTAAGTCCGGAGAATGCCTATATAATAAGCGATATGCTGAAGGGAGTATTGGAAGCGGGTGGAACCGGTTCCCATCTCAAGGCCCTGGTGGGCAGGCCCGCTGCTGGAAAAACCGGTACTACCGATGATTACAACGATGCCTGGTTTGTTGGCTACACCCCCCAGCTTTGTTGTGCGGTTTGGGTAGGCTATGACCAGGGACGCAATGTGAATCTGGTAGGAGGTGTAGGCGCCGGCCCCATCTGGGCCAATTTTATGCGGGAGGCTTCGGCCAATTTGGCTCCCAGGGATTTTAAAAAACCAGATGCGGTAAACCTTATAAATGTCTGCCTGGATTCCGGACTGGTGGCTGCCGAATCCTGTCCCCGGAGTAAACAGATGGCTTTTATAGAAGGAAGTGAACCCCGGGAGATATGCTACTATCATACTTCCAGCCTGGATTGGCTGCTGGATGCAGTCATGCCCTGATCATTAGGTAAGGCCAGGGAAACTGGGGTAGGCATTGGGTTAAAAAGACTTCAGGAGCAAAAAATTACACCTTATTAGACACTGACCGGGTTCAGTGTTTTTATTGCTTATTACGGGAAATGTCCAGTATGAAAGCTTGATGATTATAGATGGACCAAGAAAAAATTCTAAACCAGGGCTTTCCCACCTGCCTTTAGTGGTTTCAAGGAATTGCCCTTTTATCTGGCTTTACAGACCATCAAACCGGTAGCAGCCCGGTAGACGGATCAAAAACTAATAATAAGCAGGTAAAGAGAGGCTTTTATTATAAAGGGAAAGTATGTTATAAACTAGAATAATATAGAAAGCATTTCTTTGGCCCAAAGAGCCTTGGCGGCATTATAAGCAACCCGATACCAATATTACTTAGTAATAGATTGGCAACTAAAGGAGGTTGGCAGCTCTTGGACACAGTTATAAAAGTACTGGTGGAGAACACCACCCCCAGGTCTCCACTACTGGGTGAATATGGGTTCTCTGCCCAGGTCTTGGTGGACCAGCATAACATACTCTTTGATACCGGATCCCAGGCGGCTCTGTTTAGCAATAGTGCAGCATTGGGAGTGGATTTATCCCAGGTACAGGATATTATCATAAGTCATGGCCACTATGATCATACGGGTGCGGTTTTGCCCTTTTTAGAAAAGTATGGGGGCAGGAATATTTATGCCCATCCTGGAATCTTTGCCCACCGCCTGGTGGACCTCCCTGGGGGCAAGCAGTTGGATATAGGATGCCGTTTTACTAAAGAAGAGGCTGCCAGGATGGGAGCCCGGGTGATTCCAATCGATGGTTTTACAGAAATCTACCCCGGGGTCTATCTAACTGGTGAAATACCCCGGGTAACAGAATATGAAGACGTGGGAGGAAATTTCGTTTATGAGAAGGAGGGGCAGTTTTACCCGGATTTACTGCCCGATGATATGGCTTTGCTTATTGATCACCGGGAAGGCCTGATTATCTTGAGTGGTTGTTCCCATTCAGGTATGATCAACACCCTGGATTACTGCCGTCAGCAAACAGGGCGTACCCGGGTTTTAGCCTATATAGGAGGCACCCATTTAATGACCGCTTCTCCATTAAGATTAGAAAAAACCATAGAGGCTTTGAAAAGCTATGAGGTAGAAAAACTAATAGTGGGCCACTGTACTGGTTTTTACGCTGCTGCCCAGCTTTATAATCGTCTGGGGGGACAACGGGTAATTAAAATGGAGGTCGGGGCCAGCTTCACTTTTTGATGCGGGGCTTTTAAATATTCATATAATGTATATAGCATGAATAAGCTAAATCACATATTGATAAAGAAAGACAGTAAATAATGATAATGGGGGATGCCATCGGTGAATGCAAATAAATATCGTTTGAAACCAGGGGAATTACGGAAAAGATGCAATCCCAGCAGCTTTAAGTTTCAGAGCACGGCAGAGCTAAAACCCTTAACTGGGATAATTGGCCAGGACAGGGCTATAAAAGCTATTTCAATAGCTTTGGATATAGATAGCGAAGGTTACAACATTTACCTGGCCGGACAAACGGGAACCGGGAAAACCACTCTGGCCCAAAACATGTTGCAGCAAAAGGCCAGTAAGAAACCGGTACCTTCTGACTGGTGTTATGTCTACAATTTTAATAAACCCGATATGCCTTGTGCCTTGGAAATGCCGGCGGGGAAAGGCAAACAACTGCAGCTGGGTCTGAATAGCTGTATTGACCAACTCATTGAAGCGCTTATAAATACCTTGGCCAGCGAAGAATATATGGCCCGTAAAAATAGCATATTTAATGAATTTCTGAGTGAAACCAATGCCTTGTATCTGGAATTGGATCAGGAAGCTCGTTTACATGGTTTTTCCATTGCCCAAGGACAGCAAGGGGGGCTTAATACCATTCCCATTAATAAAAATGGAGAAGTAATGGGGCAGGAAGAATATGTAAGCTTAAATGAAGAAGAACGAGCTCAATTGATGAGCAATAGTGCTTGGGTACAGGAAAAAATCAACGAGGCTACCAGCAAATACCGGCAAATGGAAAAAACAATGAAAGAGAGATTGAGGAATCTGGAAGAGGAGACCGCCAGAGAGGTGAGCCAGCCTTATTTCGATGAATTGTTCAGGGAGTATAAGGAATATCCACTGGTTTTGGAATACTTGCAAGCGGTACAGCAGGATATACTCAGTCATCTGGATATATTGGTGCATCACGAAGAAAACAACCCCTTGAATATTTTCCGGCGTATTGACAAACGCTCATTCTTGAGACGTTATCAGGTTAATCTTTTGGTAGACAATTCGGAATGCCGGCATGCTCCGGTTATATTTGAAAACAATCCCACCTATGCTAATTTATTTGGGCAGATTGAGTATGAGGGCGAGTTCGGAATACTGGCTACTGACTTTTCCAAGATAAAAGCCGGCTCCATACACAGGGCCAATGGAGGTTATCTGGTTCTCAGGGTTTATGACCTGTTAAAAAATGTTTATGTTTGGGATACCTTGAAAAGGGTAATCAAGAATAAAGAGATTGTGGTTGAAAACATATCTCGCATGATTGGACTTACCAATACCGAGACATTACAGCCACAGCCTATTCCACTGGATATAAAAGTGGTATTGGTGGGTGAATCATTCTACTATTATCTTTTACATCATTATGACCAGGAGTTTTCTAAGCTGTTTAAGATCAGGGCCGATTTTGATGATGAAATGCAGCGAAGCCGCCGGCATATCAATGACTATGCCCGCCTGATCAGTTCGGTATGTGAGGATAAGGGTTTAAAGCATTTCAATCCCGAGGCAGTTGCTAGTATTGTGGAATATGGAAGCAGAATGACCGATGACCAGGAAAAACTCAGCACCTCTTTCAACAGGCTACTGGAACTGATATATGAAGCCCATTGTGTTGCCCAATACGACCGGGCTGAACTGGTAACAGCAGCCCATGTGCAAAAAGCCATAGAACAGAAGATATTCCGAAATGCTCTGGCCGAAGAGAAGATAGTAGAGGCTATCAGAAGAAATACGCTTATCATCAATGTTGAAGGAGATTCAATCGGTGAGGTTAATGGTTTGGCCGTGTATCAGGCTGGTGAATACAGATTCGGCATACCGGTTAGGATTACTGCCAAAACCTTTATGGGAGAAAAAGGTCTGGTCAATATTGAACGTGAAATAGCCATGAGTGGCCGTATTCACAGTAAAGGGGTTTTAACCCTTAATGGCTACCTGGGTCATCAATATGCCCAGGATAAACCCCTCACCCTTTCGGCCAGTCTTACTTTTGAACAGAGTTACGGGGGAGTGGATGGAGATAGTGCCTCCAGTGCGGAATTATATGCCTTGATTTCTAGTTTGGCCCGGGTACCCATTGATCAGAGGATAGCAGTTACCGGTTCAGTGAACCAGAATGGGGAAATACAGCCGGTAGGAGGAGTAAACGAAAAAATAGAGGGCTTTTACAAGGTTTGCAAGGAAAAGGGCTCACTGGCTAATCACGGAGTTATTATTCCCCGCAAGAATATGTCCAACCTGATGCTCAGTGAAGAAGTTGTGGAAGCGGTAAAGAACAAGGTCTTTAACATCTGGGCGGTAGATCATATTGATGAAGGATTGGAAATACTAACCCGCATGCCGGCCGGGACCAAGGACGATCAAGGCCGGTTTCCTCCTGGCACTATTCATTACCTGGCCAATCAGCAGCTGGAAACCTGGAGTAGTAAGAGGAAGATGGGCAGCCAGGAAAAATCCAGGTCCGTTAGCCGGTCCAGAGCATCAGGGCTGGCCAGAAAAAGGAGGAAGAAAAAATGAGACTGAGGATGGTAGTCTTGGCCCTGCTCTTATGCTTCTTGTTCTTGAGTGGATGTAATTATAATATTTCCGGGCTTTTGGGTAAGTCAGTCCAGAGCCATCAAGATGAACTGATAAAAGCTAAAATATATTTTACTGATGACCAGATTGTGGAAGCCTATATAAAAGATTTGGGGGTTCAGCAGGATGGGAAAGTATATGTGGGTGGCTCATCCCTGAATTATCTTTATGATGCCCAGGGAAATATAGTGGGTTGCTATAATTACCAGCGGGTCTTGTATATCAAAATCATTCCTGAAAACAGTGAGGAATCTTCCTGATTAAAAGTAGGGTATAAGCATAACAGCATGGTATCCAACCCCCTTGGTCTCCCGGCTGGCTACCTGAGAGAGTTAGCGGAACTGCTGCGACTGGGAGTTCAGGATCACCCCGGGTAAAATTGAGGGCTAGAGAGTGCTTGAGAGAGGAATTATGCTGAAGATGATTGAAATAAAACACCTCAAGATAGAAGGAAAAATGGGTTATGATATAAAGATAAGGAAAAAATATGCTACTATACAAAACCTTCTGGAAAATTTAAACCGCTTTATAGAGCAAGAACCGCTACAGCGTTTATGGCCCCCAGGACGGAGCAATTGTTATGGATGTGACCTCTGTTGCTACGAACGGATTCCATTGACTTCCATCGATGTAAAGCAGATCATGGATTTTAAAGGCATCAGCCTGATTGGGGTCTTTAAGTATCTTTGGGTCGAAGCCCAGGAAAAGGCAATTGATATAAGCTTGCGTAGAAAAAGGGATGGTAGCTGCACATTTCTGCAATCAAACGGCACCTGTGCCATATATGAAAAAAGGCCTTTTGTTTGTCAAACCTATATTTGTTGTCCCAGCACAGCAGAGGTAAATGAACTAAGAAGTCAAGTAGTTAACCAGGGGATGGATGAGCTAGTAAGGATCAGCCTGCAAGCCTTTGCTTTAAGAGGCCAGACCCTGCCTTTAAACTTTAGTTTAAGGCCTCGAATCAGATCAGAGGATTGGGGCAAAAACGTATTTAGCGGAAAAGAGGACTATAGTCAGATACTTCTAAGGAAGGTATTATCTTCAGATTTGTTTGAACAAATGTTACTATAAAGATAGATACTTAGGTGGGGAGAGGAGGAATCACATGAGTAAGAACCTTGTAGCCAGGTGCCTTTTGTGCGGCAAAACCTATGACGTAAAAGAGGATCACAAAGATTTTAAGAAAATGTTGGAGCAGAATAAGGAACTGCCTACCTTTGTCTGCGATTTGTGCAATTACCGGGTCAGGCACGAATCGGAAGATAAAAACAAGCCCCAAAAGCCCATGTAGTTGATAAAGGTTTATGAAAAGAGGGATGTAAGTGCAAACCCTGAAAATAATGAAAGAAAATCAGGAAAGAATAGCTGCCCTGATCTTCTTGCCGGACAGTTTTGACTACCTGCTGATAACCTGCCACGGATTCAGGGGAAGAAAAGAAAACAGCGATCGTATCTGTGCTTTTGCCCGGGAGATTAATGAGCTGGGAATGGGGCTGCTGGCCTTCGATTTTACCGGATCAGGGGAGAGTGATGGGGATTTCAGCGATATTACCCTGACCCGGCAGGTGCAAGATTTAAAAACAGTTATTGACTATGCATACCGTAAATATCAAAAACCGCTTATACTGTTAGGCAGGAGTTTTGGGGGCAGTACTGTACTGGCAGGAGGAGCTGAAGAAAGTAGGGTGAAGGGCTTCATACTATGGTCCACTCCGGTGGAATTGCAGCAGACTTTTACCCGGGTTATGGAAGAAGCTTATGAAGAGCTTATCAAGGGACGAACCGTAAAAATAGTAGATGAATCAGGCTACTATCACATCAAACCAAGTTTCATTGAGGATATTTTTAGGCACAATATGGATGATTATTTGAAAAAAGTACATAATCGTCCCGTTTTAATTGTTCAGGGGCAGGAGGATAATGTAGTAGCAGTATATAATGCCCGCTATATGTATAATAGACTTTGTAATGCGGAAATGGTCATAGTTGATGATGCTGATCACCGCTTTGAAAATAAAATAAGGGATAGAGAATTAATAACCATTAAGTGGCTGAAAAAACACTTTGTGAATGAGTAGAGGAGTGCGATAAGATAGGACTAAGCAGCATTGACAGCCTAAACACTTACATTGGCCAATTGGGGGTTTATGGCCCCCTGGCTATCAGCCTTATGTTTTTTGTTCAGGCCATTCTGCCTCTTGTACCCTATGCCATTCTGGCTGGAGTAGCGGGTATTATTTTCGGCAAATGGCTGGGCATTTTTATAGCCTGGATAGGAGCCCTGGCTGGCACCCTAAGTATTTATCTATTGGCCCGCTATACCGGCACCGGCTTTTTTCAACCCTGGCTAAAAAGGAAGTATAGTCTGAATCTGAAGGATATGGATCTAAAAACCCTTTTTCTACTCTTGTTAAGTGTCAGGATTTTTCCGGTCTTGCCTACTCCATTGATAAACATTGGTTCGGGTTTAAGCGGAGTTCCTCCAGCTGTCTTTATTGCTTCTTCAGCCCTGGGGATGATGCCCTGGGCTATAGCTTATGTAGCCCTGGGAGACTATTTTAATCGGAGCAGGAACCTGGGTTTGAGCCTGGCCATCCTGGGCATCCTCTTAATAATATTTTTAAGCGGAGTTTACTACCTGCGCAAGCGGGTACGATTCTTAGAAGGTCCAGGGGACAAATAGTATTATCCCATTTTATCTCGCGAATGACATAACACTTCAACCTGGTCTAATTCCTAGCCTGACGAATACAGATGTACCAACACAGGCCTTAGCTCCAATCTTTATTATTATAATGCTAATACTCATACTCTGCCTGCTGGTATACAAAAGGGTGGAGGTGAACTAAGTGGAATATGGTGATTTAGTCATTGTGAACCATCCCCGGCATCCCTTTTATAACTATATTGGCAAAATCGTGGGGAGGCGTGGCAAGAAAGCCCCTGATGACGTTTTGATGTTGGTTTTGATAAATAACAAATCATATATTATACCCCAATCCATGTTGAGCATCTATAATCCTGGAACAAGTGATAATTAACGACTTGGCCTTGTTAAATGCTTTATTATATGGGCGGTGTTACTCTTAGGGTAACGATGAAAGGTTTTAAAGATTCCTGGCTATGTTCAAAATAAAATGCCAGGCGCTTAAAATAGCCAGTTGAATTTTTAAATTATGCCCAACTATCGCTTGAAATTGGAATAAAAAAGTAAGCCAGGCTGCGGATAAGGCCCGGTAGTCATGACTTGGAAGACTGGGTATTCCAGAAAAGAGCTTAATAATAGGGGAACAGCACCTGGATTTTAGGAAGGGGAGGAAAGATGTGGTACATATATAGCAGTGGAAAGGATAAGCATTATCTGCTGGAGGTAGGCTATCGAGCCATTGACAGCGGGGAGATCAGCCATAATTATGAGCTGGTAAGGGGTTGGTGCCAGGAGGGATGCGATAGCTACGGCTCTGGAGGCTGTGCCCCCTGGGCCCCTCCTTTTTCAGCCCTAAAGCTTGATTATCCTTACGGGGTCCTGATTTTTGCCCGCTTTTTTACCAGATACCTGCCCCCTCTTTATGCCCGTTGCCAAATACCTTATGTTCAGTATCGATTTCCAGATATTATATTAACCACCCTTTTTACCAGGCTGGGTTATCAGGTTTTGGATTCCATATCTGGGGATATTCTCTTTTTAAATAGCGGTCATTGTATGGGCTGTGGCTTGGCTACCTGCAACTACCTGAGGGGATACCCATATTGTATCAACCCCGGGCGCAGAACCTATGCCATAGGAGCTACCGGCATAGAAGCGGCCAAGCTTTTGCAGGAGGCTTTCGGTATCAAGTTGCAATGGTACAGGGGAGAAGATCAGGTAGACAGTATGAGCAAAGTGATGGGATTATTCTGCCAGCAGCGCCAGGTTCAGAATCAAATCCTGGATCAGATGCTGATTAACCTCAATGCTCTTAACTGTACCCATTTTCCTATTCCTGGCCAGCATTATCAGCTGATGGTAAAATCCCTCATCAGTAGTTAGTTGGGGAAGAAACAGCTCTATTGGAGGGCGACTACTGTATCTAGTACCCTATGCTTTAATCCTTTGCCGGCTATTGAGCATCACCCCTGGCCAGGAGATCTCCTTCAATTAACCATCTTTTCCCAATAATTACTTTGTGAGATAATATAGGAAATAAAGCCAATAACTGTTCGTCTTATGTAAGCGCTGTAACGTTTATGGAAAGAGGTGATAGTTATGTATGCTGTAATAATGGCTGGAGGCAGGGGAGAGCGTTTTTGGCCTCTATCCAGGCGGGAGAAACCTAAACAGTTTTTGCCTTTGCTGGGCCATCGTAGTATGCTGCAGTTGACAGCAGACCGGCTAAAAGGCTTGCTGGGGCCGGAGGATATCTATGTGGTCACTGATATATCGTACCGGGAATTAGTGCAAGAACAGCTGCCGCAGTTGGATCCCAGCCACATCATATGCGAATACTGCGGTCGGGATACTGCAGCAGCAGCAGGGTTGGCAGCTGTGTACATACAGGGGAGGGATCCGCAAAGCATCATGCTGGTTCTCCCAGCCGATCATTTCATTGCTGACCAGGAAGCCTTTCAAAAGACAATAAGGGTGGCAGCCAGCCTGGCTGAAGGAGGGGAGTGGGTGCTGACCATTGGCATCAAGCCCAATAGGCCGGAAACCGGATATGGATACATACAACAGGGGGAGTTCCGGCAGAAAATAGAGGGTATTGATGTTTATAAAACCCAGGCCTTTCATGAGAAACCCGATCAGGAAACAGCCCTGGCTTATTTGGCCTCAAACACTTACCTCTGGAATAGTGGTATCTTTGTCTGGCGCAGCGATTTGTTTTTAGACCTGATAGCCAGGTATCTGCCTCAATTGGATAAAGGCCTGCATTTTATTGCCAGGAATTTGGGCAGTGAGATGGAACAAGACATTATAAAAGAAGTCTACGAGAAATTGCCCAAAATTTCCATAGATTATGGTATCATGGAAAAATGTAACCAGGTCTTGGTAATTCCGGCTTTCTTTGCTTGGGATGATGTTGGGAGCTGGGCGGCTTTGGAACGCTACCGGCAGGCTGACCCCAGGGGCAATATACTGGAGAGCAAAGGGGTATTTGTGGATACCAGTCAATGTATGGTATATTCTCCTAAGCGAGTGGTAGCCACCCTGGGGGTGGAAGGCTTAATAATCGTGGATAACCAGGACAGTCTGCTGGTTTGCAGCAAAGACCGGGCTCAAGAAATAAAACAGGTGGTGGAAGCCTTAAAGGTTGCCGGGTATCAAGATCTTATATAGAAGCTATTAGATTATTTTGCTTAGGGAGAGTGAAACCATTGATAAGTCCTAATATTTTTAGGTTGTATGATATTCGTGGAGTAGTTGATCGGGATTTAAGCGAGGAGGCCGCCTATAAAATAGCACGGGCTTTGGCGGCCCAGGCTGCACAGCGGGGATGGAATAAAGTGCTTCTGGGTAGGGACAATCGGCTATCCTCGCCCCGCTTAAGGGATATAACGGTTAAGGCCTTATTGGATTCCGGCTGTGAGGTATTGGATCTGGGAGTGGTTATTACCCCCATTTTCTACTTTGCCGCCCGGCATCTGAATATAAAGGCAGGTCTTATGATTACCGCCAGCCACAATGCCGCGGAATTTAACGGTTTTAAAATACTGCTGGGGGAAACTACCATATACGGGGAGGAAATACAAGAGTTACGCCGGAAAGCAGAGAATGGAGAATTCGTATCCGGTTCAGCCGGCAGTGTCACTGAAGTGGATGTAATAGACGACTATATGGAGATGATTAAGGAGAAAATCCGGCTGGGGCCCAGGCCATTAAAAGTAGTAGTGGACTGTGGCAGTGGTACTGCCTCCCTTTTCGCGCCCCGCCTGTTTAAAGAGCTGGGCTGTGAGGTAATTGAACTTTATTGTGAATCAGATCCCATCTTTCCCTATCACCACCCTGATCCGGTAGCAGTAGAGAACTGCCAGGATCTGATTAAGCTTGTTAAACAGGAAGGTGCAGACCTGGGGATAGGTCTGGACGGTGACGGCGATCGCCTGGGGGTAGTAGATAGGGAAGGCCAGATAATCTGGGGCGATATGCTGATGATTCTATTCTGGCGGGAAATTCTGCCCCGGTATCCTGGCAGCGAATGTATTGTAGAAGTAAAATGCTCCCAGAGCTTGATAGATGAGATTAATCGTTTGGGTGGCAAGCCCTTGATATATAAAACCGGACACTCCTTAATCAAAGGCAAAATGAGAGAATGCGGGGCAGTTTTTACCGGTGAGATGTCAGGTCATCTCTTTTTTGCGGATGAATATTATGGCTATGATGATGCCCTATATGCTGCTGCCAGGCTCCTGCGTATACTGTCTCACAGTGATCAGGATTTGACCGGACTTTTGGCCGATATCAACAAATACTATGCCACTCCGGAAATCCGGGTTAAAAGCAGCGATGAAGAAAAATTCCAGGTAGTAGAGCAGGTCTTGCATCATTTTCAAAGTATCTATGAAGTGCTGGATGTGGATGGAGCCAGGATTCTTTTCCCGGGAGGATGGGGCCTGGTTCGGGCTTCCAATACCGGTCCAGAATTGATCGTACGCTGTGAAGGCAATACCCCGGAAGCCCTGGATAAAATCAGGGAAGAATTATTCGCTTATCTAAACACCCTGGGTATAAGCATGGGGTAGTTCAGGATTGATAGCTGTGTATACCGTAAGCACGGAGCATTAGATACAGCTTGAAGCACAATTAAACTTGTTCCATTACCTATTTAAGCAGGAGGTGTTTCAAGGATGAATTCTTATTTAATCGTGAGTACTTATCCTCCCCGGAAATGCGGAATTGCCAATTTCTCAAAAGACTTGAGGGATAGCCTGCTAAGCTATCGGCCCCGGGTACTCCTGGCAGCCCTGGATGACCTCTTTCAGAATTATGATTATCCCCCCGAGGTAGTATGGAGGATAAAGCAGGAGAATAAGGCTGATTATAAGGCCTGTGCCCACTGGGCTAATCAGGAGGCGGGGGTGGACATGATAATAATACAGCATGAATATGGGATATTCGGAGGGCCGGATGGAGAATACATAATGGAACTGGCTCGAAGTTTGAATAAACCTTTCCTGCTGGTAACTCATACTGTTTTGCCCCGTCCATCCGTCAGGCAACATGAGATATTGAGCCATTTGGCCGGGCTGGCAGCGGGAGTCCTCTGTATGACCCAGCGATCTGCCAGACTATTATCCCAGATTTATCAGGTAAGAGCGGAGCGCATTTATGTGGTACCCCATGGGGTACCGGATTTAAGCCGGAAAAACCGGGAGCTTTTAAAAAAGCAGCACTCCTGGGAAAAACGGAAAATTATTACCACCTTTGGCCTGATTGGACCGGGAAAAGGTCTGGAAATCGGACTTAAGGCCTTGGCCGGGCTGGTGGAGAAATACCCCCAGCTATTATATCTTATTGTGGGAGCCACCCATCCGGTATTGCTGAGGAATGAAGGGGAGCGCTACCGGGAAAGCATAATGCAGCTGGTTAGGGATTTAAAACTGGAAGAGCATGTGGTTTTTGACAATCGTTATCTAGGTGATGAGGAATTGGCAGATTATCTATACCTGAGCGATATTTACCTCAGTCCTTATCCCAACCTGGACCAGGCGGTATCTGGCACCCTGGCCTTTGCCGCAGGCACTGGACGTGCAATTATATCTACCCCCTACGAGTATGCCCGGGAATTGCTGGAGGGGGGAAGGGGCTTGCTGGCCGAAAAGCCCACTGCCGAAGCTCTATCCGTTTTGCTGGACTGCCTCTTAGGCAATCCCAGCCTGCAGGAAGAGCTGGAACGAAAAACTGCTGAGATTAGTGCTTCTTTAAGCTGGAGCAGTGTGGCAGGCCTTTACCATAAGATCAGTATGGAAATACTGGAGACTTTGAAGACCGGGGAGTTAATATTCATAAAAGAGCCATAAATACGGATACTGAAACAGGCCAAAAAAGAAGCCGGTTTGCTTTATAACCGGCTTCCCTTATCAGAAGCAAGGATTCTCTTTTCTCTGGGGGTTGAATTCTCGTCTTACCCCTGAGAAAAGCTGTTTTACGCCAGCTTGGGTGGCATAAATATCCGGGCCGGATTTGCTATAAGCCACCCATCTGCCGGTACTGAATTCCCAGCTCGAGCTTGCCTGACCGGACCCGGGGTATGAAAGCTAATAATGCTTCCCTTGGCCCAATCACCGGCGATATTCTGCAGGAATAAGCTCGGCCAGGGTAGCTGTGGCTACAGCAATATGGGTGTCAGCAGCTCCGTAATAAACCAGTATTTCGTCATCATCCTCCAGAATGTCTTTTTCCAGGGCCGGGATAGCTCCACAGGTGAACACCACGTTGGGTACCCAGGAACTATTATCAGAGCCAATCTCGTATTCTTCTTCCGGCTCCAGTATGCTGTTGGGGGAGCGATAAATAAGCAGTTCCGGGTTATTAAGATCCACCAGGATCACTCCCAGACGATAAACCAGCTCACGGTCAACCCCATGGTAAATCATCAGCCAACCGTAGCGGGTCTTAATAGGTTGAGTGCCTGCTCCGATTTTTAGCGAGTCCCACATCCGCCCCGAACGAGGTCCCATGATTATGGCATGCCTTTCCCGGGGGACCGGGAACTCCAATTTATCCAAATAAGATACCCATATACTGGGTTCAATTCGGTGATAAATAACATATTTCCCTCGTATTTGCTCAGGGAACAGTATGGCATCTTTGTTCCAGATATCTTTAAAGGCCAAGCCTTTTCTTTGCCAGCCTGCGAAGTTCCGAGCCAAAAAATCCTCAACCTTTATGGAAGCCGCAGCTATCTGGGCGATAACCCCATCATAAGCGGTATACATCATATAAATTTCGTCATCAATAACTACTACCCGAGGGTCTTCACAACCCCGGCTTTCTTTCTCATTGGCCGGGGCAAATATAGGATGGGGCAGTCGTTCCAGTACTCTATATCCATCGCTGATGGCTAATCCTATACGGGATACCTGGTCATCCCCATAAGCCCGGTAAAGGATATAAACCAGGCCCTCAAGTCTGAGACAGGCAGCATTGAGTACATATTTGCTTTCCCAATAATGTTCTTTAATGGGGCTGAGAATGGGATTGCCAGGATAACGCTGCAATGGCTTGGCCGGAGGATAGGCTATGGCTTCCTGGGCTACCACCTTTACATCTTTGGGTCTGATACCCAGGAGGGTGTCCAGAACATTTTCACTGGCCCTCCCTTCTCCGATTAGCTGCTGTACTCCGGATTCAATGCTGCCCACATCGTATCCCAGTTCCTGGTAGATTTCCTCCAAAAGATCATGGTTAAACCATTTTTCTTCCACATGACTGGATAGAGGAGTAGGTACTCCCCTTCCTCCTTTATAGTTGTAGCTGGCCCAGCTCCAGGCTGAGAGAGGTAAAAAAGTGCCGTCATCCAGTACCTGGCTCAGACCGTAACTATCACACATTATTCTGATTATTCCGGCTTCCCGGGTCTTCCCTTCTTCCTCCAGTCTCTGGGCCAGGCCTCTGAAGTTTTGGACCAGGGAGCGATGATGCAGGTTTTCAAAAATATTATGGGCTGAAAAAGCCGTGGTTTCATAACGTCCTATCAAGGAATTCCTGACCTTGCTTCCCAAATTCTTGCGTTCCCGGGCAAAGGATCTCCACAAATGGGCGTAGTTTTCTGCAATAGTGATATGACGGGCAATAAAGAGGCAGAAGCGGATCCGGGCAAATTCGCCTCCCATACCCTTGTTAAATGGGGTGGTGACTATTCTGGTGGTTATTTTGTTCAGGTTGGATATATTGCCCAAACGAGCGATTTGACTGAATCTGGAATCCAGGACCATATACTTGATATCCACATCTTCCATGCCTTCCGGACGCAGGTTATCCAATATCCATAATAGAGCCCGATCTGCATATTTACGAGTCTCAATTAAATTAGCCAGGCTAACTGTTTCCCTGATATCCATTCCTGCCAATAGCTCCCTGGTACTATGGTATCCGGCCGGAATCATAACATTAACTGGGGGGAATCTTAGCAACATTTCTTTAAAGGTATCATCCCGCACAGAAAACATCTTTTGATGTGGCAGCAGCTGGAAGAGGCGCTGTAAAACCTGGGCTACCCCTTCCTGGCTGTATAAATCACCAGGAAACAAAGATTCCATGGTCTTTTCCAGTTCCTGCAAGTATTCCTGATAAGCACTGCATATGGCAGAGGCCGGAGCATCAAGAGCCAGACCCAGGGATTGGTGGATTACCTGTTCAAAGCCTTCCTGATAGCGTCTTTGCAAACGATTAAAGACTTCTTCCGTAAATATCTTTTTACCGCCTTTACCGGTCAGGGTATTAGGTAAAACAATAGGTATGCCAGGCACATATTCCAGGTAACGGGAGGGAGTAAGAGGTGGAGTAACTTCCAGGAGCTTATTTTTCCATTTATCCTGAAAGCTGTCTCTGAGCCTGAGAAAAGATTTGCGCTGTTCCAATCTAATCCTATCTGCTTCCATGAGTACCAGGAGCTTGGGGTCCAAACCCTTAATACCCTCCAGTACTTCCTCCAAGAACTGGATCTGCATAACATAAGCGGCAATTCTTCCATTAAAGGCAGTTGTGAGGGTGTTTAGAATGTCATCTTTCTGCAGTTCCCGACTAAAGCAGTACTCAAATAACAGGGCCAGAACCAATTTGGACCAGGTTTCTGATTTGAAGTTGAATTCCCGGCTGGGGGTCAGTACTGATTTTTTTAGTTCTACATATAACTGTTCCTCCACCGCTCTTTCATATACCGGCTCATACTGGTAAAAATTGCGCTTAAAGAACATTACCAGTCCCTCAGTAGAGAAGATCACTTCCATAGGTTCTTCTTCGCTTTCCCTACCATGTATATCCGGCACCTGAAAGATAATTGACTTTTTCAGCCAATGCTCTTCATCCCTTTTAATACATTCAAACAGAGCCCGGGCTATCTGCTTGAAAAGGTAATTGACCTTTTCCAGTGAGAAACGCTCCAACTTAGCTCCCAGTGAGACTTGGCACATTTCTTTATTCCAGCTCATGACCCGGGTTATTATCCAGGGATCAATGCCATAACTCCTGGTGATTTCCGGCCAGAATTTGAATTCCAGGCACAAATCCTCCACCAGGTTTTGGGAAAGGGCATAAATTCCACTTAAAGCTCCATCGATACGAAATCCGTAGAAACACTCCAGCAAGGGTGCTACCAAAAAGCTATTGATGGAATTATCAAAATAATGCTCCCGGTAAGTAGCCAGAACAAAATCATATTTTAATCCCAGGGGTTCTAGCAGTCTGCTTATCCAATCTGCCTTAAGTCCTCGTTCCTGCTTTTTAACTAAATCAGCCGCAAAGATTAGGAGATCGGAGCTGAGATGATTAGCTATTTCCAGCATTGCTCTAATGCTGGCCCCCCTGCCGTTACTACCGGGCAGCATCAGAAATTCATAGTGGGGAAAGTGAAAATCCATACTTTTTATAGCTGCCAGGGCTACTGCTCCCTCCGGGTCGCCTACGGATAAAATTAAGGGATTCCGGTAGTTTGTCATGTTCAATAATGCTTTCTCTATAGTTCTTAATATTAAGGGCAAGGTATCTTTTTCATTGTAGAAAGGAATCCCAATAATCAAATCAGCCTGGTAAGATGTTAAATCCTGCCAGGCGTTATTTAAACTCTCATTAAACAGAACTTCACCTTTGTCTTCAATATCCCAATTCATTGGTTTCAGTTCCATAATATTCCCTCCCTATAACTATTATTATACGGAGGAAGCAAGTGATATTCCAGGTATAAATGTATAGAGTGTTTGGCAAGAGAGTTTAAATAGAGTATTCTAACTATATCAGGCCTTACCCATCCTTTCCTGACTACTGGCTGAACGGGCTGATAAGGAAAAAGGTTTAAGAGTTGGCCAAGTGCAGCAAAGTAATGGTATTTAATGGCGGATAATGTAAAATAGAGGCCGGTGTCAATGCTTATCTAAAAAGCCTGAAAATGGGAATATCAAAGGGGGCCAGGCTTAAGATTTTTTACTATAAGAAGTTCATTTTGGGGATTGCTATTTATTTTACAAACTAATAATATATAAAATATAGCTTTACTTTAATTTTGCGGTGGAGGTGATTATTAGACCGGGCAGTGGAAGGAATTGGTTCTAATCAGGGATAAGATTGGCAATTTATTTGGGCAAAAAATAATTATGATTATAAAGCATTTCTAACTGGGGCGTATTACCGGAAAGGAAAATGCTATAGGCAGCTACAGATGAGGCTAAGTTCTAATAATTAACTTTAATCAGGCATTATTCGGGTGATATATATTACTCCCAGTTTTTCTGCTTCTATGGTCATTTTTATCCCAATTTCCGGCCTTCAATTGCTGTCGGTATTGATATAGCCTCTTAATATACATTAAAACAGTTGTCCGGACTCCAGTCTTTAAGAGAAATACAGCAGAAAAATTGAGTGTTGTACCGTAAGGCTTAGGTTAAGAGGGGGAACATAAGTCATTATGGGTATACTGCTTTAATTTTGATTGGATGTTCATGTCGTTAATGGGAGTAATGAGAGGAGAGAAAAAATGTTTGGATTGAGTCTGAAACAGACTATTGGAGGAATTGCAGGGATTATTCTTGGAATAATTGTCTCCCTGATTAACCCCCCGGCCTCCTTGGATACCAATGCTATGATAGCATTAGGTGTATTCATTTGTGCGGTAACCTGGTGGATAGTAGAGGTTTTGCCCGATTATGTAACCGCAATTTTGATGTGTTCGGCCTGGGTGGTATTTAAGGTAGTACCTTTTACCACGGCCTTTGCCGCTTTCTCCGGCACCACTTTTTGGTTATTGGTAGGAGCTTTAGGTATGGGAGTAGGGGTAGCCCAGAGTGGGCTTTTAGCTCGAACCGCTCTCCTGGTTATGAGCAAATTTCCTGCTACCTACAAAGGCATGACCACTGCTATTTTTGCTGTGGGTGTCATCCTCAACCCTTTGATCCCCAGCGCTACGGCCAAAGTATCCATTGTAGCCCCCTTCTCCAAAGCGATTGGAGAACAACTGGGATTTAAAAACCAGAGTGAAGGCATGGGCGGGCTTTTTGCCGCCATGTTCATGTCCCTGGGTGTCCTCTACCCTATGTTTTTGAGCGCATCTTTCTTTAATTACACCTTGGTAGGTCTCTTGCCTGCAGATATCGGTTCTACTATTACCTGGATGTCATGGTTCTCATCCAGCTGGGTTTGGGGACTGGTGGTAACCATTGGTGCATATTTTGCCATACAGTTCTTGTACAAGCCCAAAGAACAAGTAGAAATGGGCCATGGATATATAAAGGGACAACAAGAAGCAATGGGACCTATGAAGAAGCAGGAAAAAATAGTCTTGATTATACTGGCTGTTTCATTGATCTTGTGGATGACCGAGAGAGCCCATGGGATTTCGGCCACCCTGGTAGCACTAGCGGCATTATGTTTAATGCTGGGATTCAAAATAATTGAACGGCCTGATTTTCGGGCCAAGATTGCCTGGGATTCCATTATATTCATAGGTTGTATTATAAACCTGGCCGCAGTATTTCCCGCCCTGGGTATAGACAAATGGGTAGCCTTGATGGTAGGTCCCTATATATTCCCCTTGATGTCCAATATGTATGTATTCGTAGTAGTTTTAGCGGTATTGCTGTTCTTCCTGCGCTTTGTTCTGGTATCACAAACTGCCACCTTAACTATTTTTGTGGTATTATTGACCCCTCTGGCCATAGAAGCGGGGATTAATCCCTTGGTAACAGCATTTGCAGTTTTATGTTCAGTTAACCTGTGGAATGTTATTTATCAAAATACCACCTTCCTGGCCGCCAACTATGCAGCAGATGGTATGATTAAACATTCCCAGACCATAAAAATGTCGGTAGCCTATGCGGCCTTGAACATAGTAGCCTTACTGGCTTCAGTACCTTTATGGCAGATAACCGGCATGATTCCCTAGAGTAGGTTTAGAAAAGCCGGGGTATAATTGATTCCCAAAATGCTCCAAGTTAATCAGTATATGCTAAGACCGCCCTAATTGATGGGCGGTCTTACTTATGGAAAGAAAAGTTGGGTGGGGTGAAGAGATTTTCAACTTTAACCATGAGCAACAAGAACCCAGATGCTTGCCCCCTTGGCTGTCAGGTGGCAGATGCGAAAAAAATCGACGCTGTCCACTGTAACATTAATCAGGACCATAGCCGGTTGATGCCGCTACTGGGGTCAGGCAGTGAACATTGGCATTTACTATCCTTGAGGCAGGTTTTGGCTTTGGGCCATAGTGCTTAAACAATGATCAAAAAATACGGATGGACAATAAGATTATACCAAAGCAGGAAAATCATAGCTTTTAAAGAAATATTATGCATGGATTATGTAAAATAGGCATGGTCAAAAGAGGTTGGGCTATGAAATTAAGTGAAATCATGAGTACTAAGCTAGCGGTTTTAAAGCCTTCCCATACTATAAAAGAAGCCAGTCAATTGTTTTTAGACCGGCAAATAGACGGGGCTCCGGTGGTAAACCAAAAGGGAGAACTGTTGGGCCTGGTAACCAAGAGCCATGTATACCGGGCTTTGGCTCAGGAGCTTAATCCCCACACCCCGGTAACAGCTCTAATGAAAAAGGAGCTGGTTCTGGGGCGGCCTGAGGAGCAGGTGATAGGTCTTCTGGATAGTAAGGTGGGACGTCTGCCGGTGGTGGATAAAAATCTGATTATAGGCATGATTACCAGAACCGACCTGGCCCGGGCCTATTTCAATTCCTTCACTGACATGGCCAGCGAATTCGCTGCCATATTAGATTCTACCCATAATTTGATTGTATCTACTGACAGCAATGGGAAAATAAGTGTATTGAACCGGGCGGCCGAGAAATTTCTGGGTCTAAAAAGCAGTGCGGTTCGGGGCCGGGATATAGTAGAAATCATTCCCAATAGCGGCCTCAAAGAAATTCTGGATACCGGGGTCAGTAAACCGGTGCAGAAAATAGAGCTAAAACAGGGTAGCTTTATTTCCAATCGCACCCCGATCAAAAAAGGCGGTCAGATAATGGGGGCAGTAGCAGTTCTGCAGGATATTTCAGAGTTGGAGAGCATATCCCGGGAATTGGAAAACGTAAAGGAATTAAATGCTGAGCTGGATGCCATAATAGAATCCTCTCATGATGGTATTTACCTTACCGATGGGGAGGGGATTACCCTGCGCTTAAATGAAGCTTTCGAAAAGCTTACCGGATTTTCCAGAAATGAACTCTTAGGCCGCAGTGTGGAGGATTTGGTGAAGGAAAAAGGAGTGGTTTCAGTTTCGGTAAGTACTCTGGTCCTGAAAGAGAAAAAACCTCAGACCATTATACAAAAAACCAGAACCGGGGTCACCGCCTTGAGTACCGGGACTCCAGTATTCGATCGCAAGGGGAAAATATTTAGGGTGGTTTCCAATGTAAGAGATATAAGCGAATTGATACGTTTGCAAGAACAATTGGAGCAGGCCCAGAGTTTGAGCAAGCACTATGAATCCGAGCTGCGCTCCTTGCAAATGAAGTATTCCGGTTCAGAAAAACTAATTGTCAGCTCCCAGAAGATGAAAGAATTATTAGAGACTGTAATCCGTCTATCCCAGGTTGATTCCACGGTACTGATAAGTGGAGAATCGGGAACTGGAAAAGAGCTTATAGCTGAGACCATACATAACAACAGCCCCCGAAAAGATGGCCCTTTCATAAAAATAAATTGTGGTGCTATTTCTCATCACCTGCTGGAGACTGAATTATTCGGCTATGAAGATGGAGCTTTTACCGGAGCTAAAAAAGGGGGCAAGGCCGGTTATTTTGAGCTGGCCAGTGGGGGTACCCTGCTCCTGGATGAAATAAGCGAGCTGCCCTTTAATCTACAGGCCAACTTATTACGGGTGGTTCAAGACAAAGAACTTATCCGGGTAGGAGGGGAAAGAACCATACCCGTTGATGTTCGCATTTTGGCGGCAACCAACCGGGATATACTGGATATGGTGGAAAAGAATGAATTTCGTCAAGATCTGTATTACCGGCTAAATGTGGTTCCCATTGAGGTTCCACCCCTTAGGGAGAGAAAGGAAGAGATTCCCCTTTTAATAGCCAACTTTATCAAGCTTTTTAATAAGAAATACCAGATGAACAAAATATGTTCCAACCAGGTTATAGATGTACTGATGGAATACGATTGGCCGGGAAATGTAAGAGAGTTGGAAAACCTGGTGGAAAGATTAGTGGTAACCGTAGCCGGCAATACAATTTCGGTAGAACACCTGCCTTTGCATCTAAAAAACCATATCCCTGGACCCGCCCATCCTCAAATCACTGTTTCAGGAATACTGCCCCTCAAGGAAGCGGTTGAAGTGGTGGAAAAGCAGATTTTGGAACAGGCTGCCTCTCGTTATCGCCTGACCCGGGAGATAGCTCAGGAACTTAAAGTAGATCCTTCCACAGTACTCAGGAAAGCAGCTAAATATGGAATAACTCTGGGTGAGCACAGGATATAAGCTTCTCCTTTGACCAAATTCTTAAGCGTTAATCTTAAGGCTTAAGAATTACTTGCACTTTTGCAGTCCTTGCTTATTTATACTGCTGATGTTGAATAAGCCGCTGCAAAATTGCCCTACCCCAATGCTGGCTTTATGCCAGGCGGGTTTTAACAAAGCCTAAATATAGCTCTATATCAATTGCCGCCAAAGTAAGAGCGCAAATTTGCAGTACAGTCCTGCGGATTTGCGCTCTTAGCTTTTGTTTCTCACTGCCAAAATGCCGGGTTCCCAAAAAGCAAAATGAGCTCATGGCCTGTGTTTGGGCCTTTACAGGAATGGCATGGATTTTGCGTTAGTATCAGGTGAAGACCTCTTCCAGACCAAAGATGATGAGAGATATTCGCCAGTTGTGAAAGGCTATTGTTTTTATTGAACAATACCGGCTCAGCTAAACCTGGAGCCATTTTGGATAGGAGGAGTTAAATATGAGAAGAGTAGTAGTGCTGGGTGGGGGGCATAGCAAGTTTTGCTATAACTCGCCCAAAACATCGGTAGAAATGTTATCTGAAGTAGCGATAGATGCCATTAGGGAATCAAATTTGAGTGTAAAAGACATTCAGGCGGTAAATGTGGGCAATGTTCTGGGGGATTTCTCCGAGGGGCAGGGTATGGTACAGTCCTTTTTTGCCAATGACATTGGCTGTTTTAACGTTCCGGCGACCAGGTTTGAAGGGGCTTGTGCCTCAGGGAGTTTGGCTTTGCGAGATGCTTTTATATGGATAGCTTCCGGGTATTATGATATTGTCCTGGTAGGTGGAGTGGAAAGGGCAACTGCCATGGGAACTGCTCTAGCTACCAGAACCTTTGCCATGTTCGGAGACAGCCGTTATGAATTCCCCAGCGGCTTTACCTTTCCTGCTGCTTTTGGCCTACTGGCCCACCTTTATGCCTACCGCTACGGAATACCTCTGGAGCGGCTCAAAGAACAGATGGCAGCAGTTTCAGTCCAATCTCATGAATATGCTATGAAAAACCCTAATGCCCAAATTCAAAAAAAGTTGACTAAAGAAGAGGTCTTAAACAGCTTTATGGTTACCACTCCCATACAACTGCATGACGCCTGTCCTTTTTCAGATGGGGCAGCTGCAGTAGTCCTGGCTTCGGAAGAGGTAGCCAGGAAGCTTACCGATCAGCCGGTATATATTTGCGGAATTGGGCAGACTTCCTCCGGCAAGCTGAGTTCCCAATACCGGTATTTACCCCGGCTGAGAGCCCGGGAGTTGGCTGCAGAGCAGGCTTACCGGATGGCTGGCCTTACCCCCAAGGATATTGATGTCTGTGAACTCCATGATTGTTTCAGCATTGCCGCTATTATTGCTGCCGAGGGACTGGGTTTATTTGAATTTGGTACCGCAGGAGAAGCCTGGGAGAGAGGTGAAACCAGGCTGGAAGGCAGGATACCCATCAATATCTCGGGTGGATTAAAAGCCAAAGGACATCCTATTGGAGCAACCGGAGTATCACAGGCCTATGAATTAACCCGCCAGTTACGGGGGCAGTTGGCTGAACAGGGAAGACAGGTGGATGGAGCCAGGTACGGGCTTATGGACACTCTGGGCGGTGATGGAGTCTTGGTTAGTATTATCTTTTCCAATCAATAAAGGAGGGATTATTTATGGAATACAAAATCCTTTTCAAGGATTATAATAAAGCACTCAAGCAAAACAGACTATTAGGCTTGAAGTGTGCCGACTGCGGGAAGGTAACCTGTCCTCCCATGATGGTCTGCCAGGAGTGTGCCGGAACCAATCTTCAGATACAGGAATTAAGCGGGAAGGGGAAAGTGGTTAGCTTCACCACTTCATATCTTAATTCCGAAGGACGGGAAAATGAATTGCCTATTACCATAGTACTGGTTGAACTGGAGGAGGGCCCCTGGATTATGGGTAATTTGGACGATGTTGACCCTAAACGGGTAAATATGAATTTGATAGGTACCAGAGTCAGCTTAGGGCACAGAGTATTTCCGGGTGACAAGTATTCCGCCGGGAATGCTGCCCGTCCGGTTTTCAGCTATGCAGAAATATAATATAAGCTCTGCAAAAACTAATAACGTTTCAGGCCATGATTAAATGTATCTTGAATGCAAAAATATAATATAAGCTTTACCAACACCGTTCACGGCCGCCTTTCCATAAGGCGGTCGTGATCTGTGCTGCCGGGTGTTCTTAAGGTTGTGGTGGGAGAGGAATCCATTAAGGCCGGTAGCCTATACGGAATAAATGAAGAATTGGGCCGGGTGCTGATAATTAACGCTCCCCTTATAAGCTTTGCCTTGATTTTCCCGGCCAATTTTGGAATCAGCTAAATAATTTCCTCAGATTGTAGATAGTATAAGCAGAAAAAGCATGTAAATGTCATATTTAAGTGTAGTATCATAAGTGACAGGGAGGTGATGAAGCATGTTGAAACCAAGAGATTTCAATGCAGACAGGTTTGCTTATGATGCAATGTTGCCGGTTTTCCCGCTACTTGCCCAGCAATGCCTGGATGATTATCAACTGGATCAGGGGATTTGTCTGGATATCGGTTCTGGTAGCGGTCATCTGGGCACTGAAATTGCCAAGATTACTAATATGACCATATATTACATAGATATCGATCCCCAAGCCCTGGCTCAGGCTGCAAGGCTTGTTGCTGGCAGCAATATTGATAACGAAACCCATTTTATTCAGGCCGACATCTGCCAGGGACTGCCCCTGGAGGATAACTTTGCTGATTTTATCATCAGCCGGGGTTCGATGTGGTTCTGGAAGGATCAGGTCCAGGGAACGGCGGAGATATACCGGGTTTTGAAAGCAGGTGGAACCGCATTGATCGGTGGTGGATTAGGACGATATGTTCCGCCTACCATGAGGCAAAGATTTACTGCTCTCAGGAGAAATTCGGGCCATTCGGAAAATTATCGCCGGCTTAGCGCCAAGGAACTGGAAGCGGTGGCAATAAAAGCCGGAATTCCCGAATTCAGGATTATTGAGGAAGAACCTAAAGAAAAAAAGGGCGGTTGGATTGAGATGCATAAGCCCATGGTGTGAGTAATCCTATTCGGGGATATAATATTATATATATAATCAAAGGCCTCGAAACTAAGGAGCAGAATATGTAGAAGGATGGTATTCCATGATTAGGAAAATAATGCTTGCCTATGACGGTGGTTATGAAGCCAATCAAGCTTTGGATATGGCTATAAATATTGCCCAAGGCATTTCTGCTGAAATATATTTGGTAACAATATTTAATCCATTTAGTATATTTGAAAGTTTTGAAACCCCTGACGTGGATGCTGTGAATACGGCAATGGATAAGGAGCGTAAGAAGCTGCATGAGATTATTAGCCAGGCGATAAAAAAAGCTGAAGACCAGGGTGTAAAAGTGCAAAGCAAAGTAATAGAAGATAAACCTGGTCTAGCCAGGATCGGACCCAACCTGGTTAATTTTGCTGAGATGATGGATATTGATTTAATCATCATGGGAAGACGTAATACCGGAGCTGTAAATCGCCTGCTTGTGGGCAGTGTATCCAATTATGTAATACAGGCTGCCAGGTGTGCAGTAATGCTGGTCAAAGAATAGTTATGGACCTTTTTCTGCGATTGAATCATGACGGCTGTTCCAGGAATTTGGGACAGCCGCATAATTTTAAAGCAAGTAATTTTTGATTACTGTAATTATCGCATGTAGAAGTATCGCTTTAACAATCATATGGAGGCAGCATTTGGCTCAGACAGCTAGCTGCCGGCTCAGATATGAGCAGTTTTCAAGTCTTTTATTTAAGCACTTTGGCTTCCACCTTATTGGCTTCATCATTGGCATGATGGAGCCTATTTATGGCGGGGCCTTCCACAATATCACCCTCATATGAGAATCTGGAACCATGGCAAGGGCAGTCCCAGGTCTTTTCAGCACTGTTCCAGGCCAGCTCACAGCCCAGATGGGTACAGGTAGTATCCACCATATGGACCTGTCCGTCCTCATCTTTGTAAACTCCGATACGATTGCCTTCATAGTTGACAACCTGCGCTTCCCCATTTTTCAACTCCCTGGGAGGGGAAAGCTGACCTAGTTTTCTGGATAGCAGATCTTTAGCCACATTGGCATTCTGAATGATGAAGGTTTTCAGACTCGACCCAGTGCTAAACAACCTGGAGGGGCTATATACTGTGGCCCAGGGGTTATCTCCCTTGAGTATCAAATCAGATAAAATCATGGCAGCTGCCGTTCCATTAGTCATGCCCCATTTACCAAATCCAGTGGCTACGTAAATGTGCGGGCTCCGGGGAGTCAGGTGGCCAACATAGGGAAGCTGATCAATGGTCATGCAGTCCTGAGTAGACCATCTATAAAGTATTTCTCGAAGGGAGAAGTTTTCTTGAGCAAATTTTATCAATTGCTCATAGTGAAGATTGGTATCTTCACCATGGCCTGTTTTGTGGTGTTCACCCCCGAATAAAACCAATTCACCATCTTCCATAGGCTGGGAACGCAGTGAACGAGTGGGGTCTTCAGCACTTATAAACATTCCGTCAGGAAACTTTTCTTCGATTTGTGCGGCTACCACATAGGATTTGTCTTGATACATCTTGCTAAAATACAGACCGCCCCCATCAAAAAATGGAAAATGGGTAGCAATAATAACCTTGGAGGCATATACCTTATGACCGTTTCTGCTGGCTATAACCGGTTTACCGGCCTGATCGATGTCAAGAGCTTCGGTATTTTCAAATATCAAAGCCCCCTTATCACTGCACTCCCTGGCCAGAGCCTTCAAATATTTTAAAGGATGAAACTGAGCCTGCTCATCAAAGCGCAGGGCGGCCTTAACCTCAAAAGGAAGAGGAACAGTATCCAGAAAACTGGCTTTAATCCCCAGGTCTTTGGCATCTTCGCTTTCATCAGCCAGGTCTTGAACATATTTGTCACTTTGGGTGTAGATATAGGCCGGGCACCATTTGAAATCACATGGGATTTGTTTTTCACCCACCGTTTTGGCTATTTGTCTAATAGCGTTTTGATTAGCTTCAGCATATTGCATTGCCAATTCACGGCCTATTTGTTTTTTCAGTGTGGAATATATGATACCATGCTGGGAAGTGATTTTTGCCGTGGTATGTCCGGTAGTACCGTTTAATATCCGGTCTGCTTCGATAACAGCTACCTGCAAGCCTGCTTGATTGAGCATATATGCACTACTGATACCAACAATACCTCCGCCTATAATTGCCACATCCACAGTGGTATCTTCATTAAGCTGGGGATAATCGGTGCTATCGGTGGAAGCAATCCAATATGGATTGGGCTCTCCAGTAATTTCTAACTTCATCATAATTCACCCGCCCAAAATATAGTTTATACTAGTATTTCTTTCCCGAAGCAATACTATTCTCTTAATCATAGCCGGACACCCTGTCTTTGAGGACAGACAAAAGTTTTTCAAAATTAGAGCAGGCAAGTTCTAATCTAGCGCAATACATCATTATTTGACGAAACAAGTAATAGCCTTTCGAGGTAAAACAATACAAACTTAAACCATAATAGGATATAATTACCTTATCTATACTTCAAACACAAATATTAATTATGCCAGTTTTTAAATCGTGCTTATATCGTCTTTTTGCCAGATCATCACTTATTATATTTTCCTTCTTTTAGATTCACGGCTATTTCTCTGCTTTTCGTTTTATCTCAGATGTCATAAGTAGTTGCCAGGAAATGTATTCTTTAATAATGGGCGTAGCTGTTTTTCAAAGTCAGAGCTTACCCCAATAGACTTAGTAATATTAGCCGGCTTTTTCTGCTTGGGTGGATTGCTTCACCAAACTTTTAAGTATGTAATCTACTTTCAGATGGGATAAAAAAGGAGGATAGGAAATGTCAACATGGCAAATGCTTGAGTATTTGTTTGATCAAATCCCTTACATGGCCACCATCATGGTTGATAAGGAGGGGAAGGTAGTCTTTATCAACAAAACCTACTTGCGGATTCTAAAAATGAGTAAAAAAGAAGTGATTGGCAAGCATATTGGGACTATAACTCCCCGAAGCCGCACTTTAGTGGTCTTAAAAACTGGTAGGGCTGAGGTAGGCTATAACTGGATTGTAAATGATCAGCACTTGATTGCCACATCCCTGCCGGTATATGAGAATAACGAAATAATTGGCAGCTTTGCCTATAGCATCTTTTTAAACATTTATGAAGCCAAAAATCTA
>JAAYNQ010000160.1 GCA_012520725.1 Syntrophomonadaceae bacterium
AGCAGCTTATCAGAAAAAATCCAGCTCAAGGGATGAAACTCAGCTGCAAATGCTTGAGAAACTGGAGTTTGATGAGCTGCAGTGGCAAAAGCTCTTCAACTACTGCCGGGAGCGAAATATAGAGTTTTTGTCCAGCCCTTTCGATCTTAAAAGCCTTAAACTGCTTTCCCGTTTAGGGGTTTCCCGTCTGAAGATTCCCTCCGGGGAAATCACTAATGCCCCCTTGCTCCTGGAAGCCGCAGCCAGCGGAAAAAAGATTATTTTATCCACCGGCATGAGCAATTTGGGAGATATTGAAACTGCTCTGGGGGTACTGGCCTTTGGCTATTTAGCTTCAAGTACATCCCCTGCTCCATCAGCTTTTCAGCAAAGCTATAGCCTCCTGGAAGCCCAAGAGCTTCTAAAAGAAAAGGTCACCTTGCTCCACTGCACTACGGAATACCCGGCGCCTTTTGAGCAGGTAAACCTAAGGGCCATGGATACCTTGAAAAATGCATTCAACTTGGAGATAGGCTATTCCGATCACAGCCCGGGCATCGCGGTTCCCATCGCGGCCGCAGCCCGGGGGGCTACTGTTATCGAAAAGCACCTTACTCTGGACCGGAAATTACCCGGCCCTGATCATCAAGCCTCTTTGGAACCACCAGAATTCAGGTCCATGGTGGAAGCCATCCGTCAGGTAGAGCTGGCCCTGGGTTCCCCCATTAAGACCATTACGCCAACTGAAGCTGGTAATCGTTTGCTGGTCAGGAAAAGCCTGGTGGCGGCCAAGGCTATAGAAAAAGGTGAGGCCTTTACGGAAGAAAATCTGGGGATTAAGCGCCCCGGCACTGGTATTTCTCCCCAAAATTACTGGCAGATGCTGGGCCAAAAGGCAGGCCGGGATTATGCCCCCGATGAGCTGATAGAATGAAGCCAGTTATCATTATCGGTAGTGGAGGTCATGCCCGGGTATTATTGGATATACTGCTCAGAAAATCTCAAGCGATCCTGGGTTTCACTGATCTTCCTCATCAAAAAAATAGCCTTTCTCCCCCTTTTTTAAATATACCCCTGATCGGTAGCGATGAACAGATCTTCAATTATCCCCCTGATGCTATTCATCTGGTCAACGGTCTGGGGATGATACCTGGGCCCGGGCTTTTCCGCCGCCGGGATATTTACCAGAAATTCAAAGATTACGGCTACACTTTTGCTACTATAGTACATCCTTCAGCAGTAATAGCAGAGGATGTTATTCTAAGTGAAGGGGTACAAGTAATGGCCGGGGCGGTGATTCAGACCGGTAGTGTCATAGGGGAAAACTGTATAATCAACACCCGGACTGCAGTTGACCATGATACCGTTCTGGGTCGGCACGTACACCTGGCTCCCGGGACTACCGTATGTGGAAATGTTACCATCGGCGAGGGCAGCTTTGTGGGCGCAGGTTCTACCATCATACCGGGAATCAAAATTGCTGCCAATAGCATTATCAAGGCCGGATCCCTCATAAAATACAAGCTGGATACCCCTTATTGACATGATTGAACACCATTTACATTTTTTTCATATAATGGATTACCAAGTTTCTGTAATAATCAAAAAAGGTGATTCACTATGTGGAAAAAAACACTGGTCAGACCTGAGATGAGCATTCAAGAGGTCCTGGCGGTAATCGATGATTCTGCCTTGCAGATTGCCCTGGTGGTCAATGAAAAAGGCCAATTGCTGGGAACGGTTACGGATGGGGATATTCGCCGGGCCCTATTAAAACATATAGATCTCTCCCAGCCCATTGCATCTATTATGAACCCCCATCCCCGGTATATCAGCTGCACCCAGTCCAGAGAAAATGCCCTTCAGCTCATGAAAAATCATAAATTGCATCATATTCCCATTCTAGACCGGGATAAGTGTGTAGTAGGGATGGAGGTAGCCCAAAGTTTTTTCATCCCCCCTCAACATGATAACCTGGTAATACTTATGGCCGGAGGTCTGGGGCAGAGATTAAAACCACTGACCGAAAACTGTCCTAAACCTTTACTTAAAGTAGGGGGTAAGGTTCTATTAGAAACTATTTTGGAGAACTTCATATCAGAAGGATTTAACAAGTTCTACATTTCCGTTAATTATAGGGCCCAAATGATAATGGATTATTTCGGAGATGGTTCCAGGTGGGGAGTATCCATCCAGTACCTGCAGGAAGACAAACCTTTAGGGACTGCCGGGGCCTTGGCTTTGCTTCCGGCGAAACCCCGGGAACCTTTCATGGTTATGAACGCTGATATATTAACCAAGATAAACATGGCCAAATTGCTGGAATTTCATAAAGAAAAGCAAGGGATTGCCACCATTTGTGTCAAGGAACATCATAAAGAGATACCCTATGGGATCGTAGCCTTTGAAGAAAACCACCTGCAGCATATAGAAGAAAAACCCGTTCAACGTTTTTTTATAAACGCCGGCATCTATGTGCTAAACCCTGAGGTCCTGGATTATATACCTCTCCAATCTTTCTTCGATATTCCTGATTTAATAAAAAAGCTTTTGGAAGAAGGAAAAGTAATCAAGGTTTTCCCCATCCGGGAATATTGGATAGATATTGGCCGCCTGGATGAGTATGAGCGAGCTAACCATGAATTTAATGAGGTGTTTGCATGATCAATGGCAAGACCATTCTAGGAATCATTCCGGCTCGAGGTGGTTCCAAAGGGATTCCCCGCAAAAATCTCATAATCTTCGGGGGCAAACCTCTCATGGCCTGGACCATCGAAGCCGGACTCCAGTCCCATTATATTGACCGCTTGATTCTCTCATCGGAAGATGAAGAAATTATAGCAGTGGCTAGGGAGTGGGGTTGTGAAGTACCTTTTATTCGTCCAGCAGAGCTATCCCGGGATGACACTCCAGGAATTGAGCCGGTCATTCATGCTATAAAAACTCTGAAAACTTCATACGATTATATAATATTACTCCAGCCTACTTCTCCCTTACGCAGCGCAGAGGATATCGATGATTGTATTAACTATTGTATTCAAGCTAAAGCGGTATCCTGTGTTTCGGTAACTGTTGCCCAACCCAGCCCCTATTGGATGTACACCCTGGACCAGCAAAAAAGACTGCTACCCTTGTTGCCCACAGAATCCTCTTTTCCACGGCGGCAACTTCTGCCTCCGGTATATGTTCTAAATGGTGCCATTTTTTTTGCTCATATCCCCTACTTGTTGCAAGAGCAGCGTTTTATCAGCGAAGAGACCATTGCTTTTCCCATGCCGGCTGAAAAATCCCTGGATATAGATAGTGAGGCGGATTTATTTTACGGCAGCTATCTCCTCTCCCAAATCAAACCCTGATATCTGGATAAATTTTGCAGCTACTGCTTATTAAGGTACATCGCTTTTTAGAAAGTCATAGAATAAAACAACATTTTGACTAATAAAGGAGAGCAATATGTCTTATCTCGAAAATAATATGAACTTGTTAAAAACTTCGTACCCTGAGGTATGGGAAAAAATATCCGCGGTGGAAAAAACGCTGAATCAGGATCTGCTTCAATTAATTAGAAATAAAAAGGGCATGCTTAACCTTCGGGTAGGGCAGATGCTTATTCATGATAAAAATAATCCCCATCAGGAAGCAAAGGCTTTTATACAAAGTCAAAAAAATATCGAGGAACATTCCGATATCCTTTTCTACGGAATAGGATTGGGCTATGCTATTCAGGCCTTTAACCAGGAATACCCCCATAAGCCTTTTTCGGTATATGAGCCCATTCCGGAAATATTCTATCACTTTTTGGCTCATACGGATTTGGCTAAGTTTCCGCGCCATATATTAAAAAAGATCTATATCGAAACCCAGCCGGAAGATGTGGAAGGATTCTGCAGCACTTATGCCAAAACCATCGGCTATTCAGGAATGCTCATAGAGCATCCTAATTATGCCAGGATTTTCCCGGAAAAACGCCAGAACTTTATTAAAGTATTTGAAAAGCATATCAGAGAGCGCAGTGCCTCCATAAATACCCTATCCGCCTTTGAAAAGCTCTGGACTAGCAACAGTACCAAAAATATGATTGAAATTTTAAATAGTCCCAATATTTTGCTTAAGAATAAGGATCATTTTTTACAGCAGCCCGCTATCATGGTAGCTTCGGGACCTTCATTGGAAGATGAAATTGAAAACTTACACAAGATTAAAAGTGAAGGCTTAGCCTATATCTTTTCGGTAGGCACTGCGCTGAATGCCTTAATTAGGAATGGGATTTACCCTCATGCGGCTTTTACCTATGATCCCAGTGAAAAAAATCTGATAATCTGCAAAGAAGTCATAGAAAAAGGTATTGATTCCATTCCCCTGATCTTCGGCAGTACCGTTTATCACCAAACTCTGGCTCAATACCCCGGTCCCAAAATGCATATGTTAATTAGCCAGGATACCCTGGCCGCATATTATCTTAAGCCTAAAAACAGCGATCAGATCGAGACCATCCACGATGCCACCACTATCGCCGTAATCACTCTCCAGGTACTGGCCAAGCTGGGTTTCAGCCCCATTATCCTGGTTGGTCAAAACCTGGCTTATCGAGATAAAAAGGTATATGCAGCCAATGCTACTTTTCACCCCCGGGAAGCTAGTGAGCAAATCCTAAATAACGCAGTCTGGATCAAAGATGTAAATGGGAATCCTTTGCCCAGCAGCCATGCCTTCAATCGTATGCGCCAGCAATTTGAGTTCTATCTAAGCCATAATCCATTGCTGAAGGTAATCAATACCACCAAACAGGGGGCCCATATTGAAGGTACCACTTATCAAGATTTGGATGATGTAATAGAGAAACAATTGCAAGAGCGGGTGGTGCCGGAGGATTGGCTAAAAGATGATACCCCCAGTTATGATATGGATTATTTAATCAAACAAAAAAAGGCTATGCAAAATGCCTATGAAAAAATATTAGACTTATTGACTACATGTAAAAAGAAGCTGGATATTATTAATGAACTGGCCACTTGCGGTGATCCAGTAATGATTAGTCAAAGCTATGAGCAGTTTAATCGCAGTATGGACGAATTGAGGAACAATCACTTTTTCAGCACCTTTATCAACCCCATGAACCGGGTCGAACTGGAAATGTTGACCCTTGCGGTTCCAAGCATATCAGCCGAAAGAGAGCCCATTCGCAAAGCCCGGATGATGGAGGATACATTCCGCCCCTATCTATTGCATTGCGAAGAGGACATCAAGGCTATCGCACCCCATTTTCATGAAATGAATGAAGAGCTTCAATATCAATATGTCCGGGAAAAGGCGGCCCATATCAAAGTCCTGCTTCTGGAAGGAGATGGCGTCCTGACTGACGGCTCGATTTATTATAATGAACAGGGGCAGGCATATAAAAAATTCCATTACCTGGATCGTATAGCGGCCCGGCGCCTGTTGAAAAAAGGTATTTCCATTATTCTTATCAATCCTGACAATGATCCGGTTATCAAGCATGCTGCCCGGGAATTCCTGATCAATACCGGTTATACGAATTTGAATAAAAATCAGCTCATGGAGACACTCCAAAATGAGGGCCTTCAGCCTGAGGCAATGGCTGGTATAGTAAGAGATAAAAATGATTGGCCATATTATCAAAAGCTTGGTCTCAGCCTGGCACTGAAGAACAACTGCAGGGAGTTGGAAAGCAGGGTTGATTATGTACTTGATATCAATGGTGGACAGGGAGTAATCCAGGCTATCGCCGATTTGATAATAGGCGATTAGATGAATCAGGCAAAAGATGTGGCTGGCAAGTTTCCTGAGCAGTATGGAAGAACCCCCACTACCTAAGCAGAAGGGGGTTCTTCCTACGATAATAACAGGATTTGGAATGACTATCCGCAGACCCTCTTTCTGTAAACGAAAGCAGATCTACAAGCAATGCTTGTTTAGACAGTTTCAGGCTGGAGCCACAGGGAAATAGTGCTGCCAGCACTTGCTTGCAGCACTATCTACCTATTGTATAAGCATTTGCTAAGGGTTAATATTCTCCCTGGAAGTATAAGAGCAAATTACCGCTATCCGATGTGCCGCTAAATTGGTAGTACATGCGGGCATAACGGACATGGTAATTTGGAGCAAAGAAATTCCAGGTCCTTCCGCTATAATTTACATAATCCCCATCATCAACGAAATTATCATCCCCACTTATTGCTGCCAGCTGGAGTTTTACATTCATAAGTTCTCCGCTGTCACCACTGTATTTTACAGCTATGGTCCAGGAATTATACCCCAGTACATCCCAGATACCACCGCTAAATGCGCCAGATGTGCCTCCATTGATATGAGTCAATACGGGGCCTGAATCCACACTATTTCTCGAAAATAGATTTACATATAGTGGACTGCCACTGGTATTCTGTACCGTAACCGTTCCACTTACATCAACTGGACCGCTGATAGCGACGCTGCCACTTACTCCAACTACTCCACTGACTTCGACTGGTCCGCTGACAGCAACGCTGCCACTTACTCCTACTACTCCACTTACCTCGACTGGCCCGCTGACTGCCACGCTGCCGCTGACGCCAACTACGCCACTTACCTCAACTGGACCGCTGATAGCGACGCTGCCACTTACTCCAACTACTCCACTGACTTCGACTGGTCCGCTGACAGCAACACTGCCACTTACTCCTACTACTCCACTGACTTCAACTGGCCCGCTGACTGCCACGCTGCCGCTGACACCTACTACTCCACTTACTTCAACTGGTCCGCTGATAGCGACGCTGCCGCTGACACCTACTACTCCACTTACCTCGACTGGTCCGCTGACAGCGACACTTCCGCTGACACCTACTACCCCACTTACCTCGACTGGTCCGCTGATAGCAACACTGCCGCTGACACCTACTACTCCACTGACTTCTACTGGTCCGCTGATAGCGACACTGCCGCTGACGCCTACTACTCCACTTACCTCGACTGGCCCACTGACTGCCACGCTGCCGCTGATGCCTACTACTCCACTGACTTCAACTGGTCCGCTGACTGCCACGCTGCCGCTGACGCCTACTACTCCACTTACCTCGACTGGTCCGCTGATAGCAACACTGCCGCTGACACCTACTACTCCACTTACCTCGACTGGCCCGCTGACGGCCACGCTGCCGCTTAC
>JAAYNQ010000161.1 GCA_012520725.1 Syntrophomonadaceae bacterium
GAGGAATTCCAGTCCCAGCAGCTTCGGATCATATTCTACCTTAACTGTTTCCGCATGTCCGGTATTAGCGTAGCAAACCTCTTCATAGCTGGGATTTGCAGTCCTTCCGTTGGCATAGCCTACCTGGGTGGATATAACTCCGGGAATGGAGGCCATATACTTTTCCAAACCCCAAAAACAACCCCCGGCTAGATAGATTTCCGACATAAAACATCCCTCCTGTTCTGGTCGTAGCTTCAGAGGCCCAATAAGACCCTTCTATTAGATTAGCACCGGTTTGGGTTGATTATACATCTGCTTGGAGCTCTTCTAAAGTCTAATGATGCCGGGCCTGGAAGCTGAATCCTTTGCCTATTATTAAGCACTCTGGCTTCCTGAGGTAAAGGTCATAGATATGGTTTTAACAGTCAGGCCGATGGCCTCGATCAATACTGAGGCGGCAAAAAACAGGGCAGTCAGGCCCAGGCTCTCTTGCCGGCCCAGAGCAACATTAATGGAACCGTACTGGAGAGTTGCTATCATGGCCGCCAGAGTAAGGTTCATTATCATTATGCCGCGAGCCGTAACACTTCGTATAGCTTCCAATCTTTCCCGGCCTAGTTTCTCTTTTTGCTTCTGGGGCAGATTAATCATGCGGCCTGGATCATCGGGCTCAATAATCAAAAATAGGTTTATCAAGAACATGGATAGCCATACTATTGCTCCCAAGAGGGGCAGAACATATACTGACCAAAATCCTTTTTCACTCCAGGCATCCGGGGTGCCCAAAAGCCCAAAGTGAGTTGGAACCTGCTCCGGTAGAAGCGGATAGTATTGAGCAGTATAGCTAAAGGCGAATAACAATAGAATTACTGGAACCAACTCTAGAGCAGGTGGGTAGAAAGCTTTGATTTTATGGGCCATTTAGTGCGCCTCCTTAGTATAAAAGTGTACTATAAATAAATCAGCATGTCAGGAGCCATAATATAATAGTAAAGCAGGACACTACTATATATACTGTCTTACAGTTTTGTTTCAATGCTGCTTTCAATTCCGAGTTTTTACAGTTTGTGGCCTATCCAGGGAGCTATCCCCTAGCATAATATTTTGGTAGTTTTGAAAGCTGTAGCCCAGTTGATGGGGACTTTAGGTCCAGATTAATCCAGGCCACCAGCTGTTGCGGGGCAAACAGACCCTCCGGCTTGATATTATTTTGGCAATGGTTATAATTAGGCAAAAAGGTAAAAACAGGAGGTGCTTTTGGTGAATACTTTATTGTTATATGCTCACCCCAATCCCCATAGCTTTAATGCCGCTATAGCCCAGGTAATAAAGGAGGAGATTGAAAAAAAGGGGGGACCGCTTAAGGTAAAGGATCTTTATGCCATGAACTTTAATCCGGTGCTAAGTCAAGAAGATTTTCAGGCTTTTCATAGCGGCCAGTTGCCCCAAGACATCCAGCAGGAGCAAGCAGACGTGAGCTGGGCTGATTTGATAATAATGCAGGGACCGGTTTGGTGGCATTCGGTACCGGCTATACTTAAGGGATACATAGACCGGGTGTTTTCTCTGGGTTTTGCTTATAGATATACTAAAGAGGGGCCTCAGGGGCTGCTTAAGGGCAAAAAGGGCTTGCTTATTACCACTTCCGGAGCCGACCAGAAAGCAGCTGAAATGAGCGGGATGTTGACCAACCTTGAAAGAGCGGTAGCTGGAGTTTTCCATTTCAGCGGCTTCGAAAAATACCAGCACCATAATTATTTTGCCGTTACCACCGTAAGTGACGAAGCTAGAAAACAGATGTTGGCGGAGTTGAGGCAATTGATACAAAATTATGCCTAGCCGGATAGGGACAGCGGAGTAAACGCTCTGCTGTCCCTGAAAGCAATATCAATTGTTAACGCTTCTATGAATCTGGGTAATTACCCCAATATCAAATACCGGAATTTAGTGCCGGGGAGATTATGATAAATACAATTTAGCTGCTGAATTTTACTATTAATTGATTAAATTAATTATTGACTTCGTCACTAATACTCTGATTAATTTGCTGCATAAGCTGACTGTAATCATCCTGGGCTTTTAAATAAGCCTGAATGAGACTATTGCCTTGCATTTTTAACCTGATGTTATTGAATTCTTCTATCTGCTCCTCAGAGGGAGGCATTCCCGAATTTTGGAAAAATTCAATCTGAGCTTGAGCGTTTTGTATATCCTCTACTATCTGCCGGGCTTCCTCATTGTTCTGTACATCCTGTCCTGTCCGCCGTACTTCCTGGTACTCCTGGGATTGCTTAATTTCTAGGGCTAGTTCTTTCGCTTTTTGAAATACACTCATTTTTTTACCTCCAATTTTTCTTACCGTCTTTGCCCTGCATGTCAAAGCCCTCTTAATCCCATTAGCAAGATAGCCTTTTACGGTGAAACACATACTGCGATCCTATCGCTGTAATGCCTGCTTTTATTGCATAATTACTAAGAAATTATGTCTTCGACTACATAGCAAGTCCATCTTACACTAATTAATTTCGTAAGAAGTTATGGTTTTCATTATATGATGAAAGGTTATACAATGCAAGGAACAGTCCCCCCTTAAGCTTAATTAGTATTTACAACCACTGAACCCTTAAAACCTATCTTCCTCTTCGGACATAATATGCCAGGACCTGTAGAAGTACAGGCAAAGCTTGGGAAAATGATATAAGATATGACTAAAAGATATGGGGAGCTGATGAGTATATGAATATTTGGCGGGTGCTGGGGGGGATAGTTTTTGCTATTTTATTCTTTTGGACTCCCTTGCTCAACCTATTACTATGGGGTTTGCTGCTAGCCTTAGGATGTATATCCATGCTAAGCATGC
>JAAYNQ010000018.1 GCA_012520725.1 Syntrophomonadaceae bacterium
AAAAATTCTGATGAACATCGTGAATATACGGCAGAATTTAAAAACTATTTATTCTGTTTGCGAGAATTAGTAGACAAGTCCAAAGAGGTGGCCGGGAAGGATAATGCTATGCCCATTATCACTATTGGAACCCTGGTTACGGTGATGAATGTGGGTAATCAGAGAGAATTTTCTTTTCATATCGTTGGTCCCAACTATAACAGAAAAAACAGCCGGGATGTTTCATGCCTGTCGCCGGTAGGTCGGGCTTTAATGCTGAAAAAGGTGGGGGATGAAGTCCTGGTAAATGCTCCAGGTGGTACTTTTAAATACCAGATCAAGTCTATAGATTATATCGGAGAATAGTTTTCTGCCATCGGGGAAATGGTCATTAAGTCAGGGTGACTATTGACGGGTGAATTAAATCAGAATATGCCATTTTCTAATGGACTTCTTACAGGCAAGTTGATTATCTGTATGTGAAGATAATAACTTGCCTGTTTTGTGTCGAATTATGTAAAATATTAATAGGGTGTGAGAGAGTAGCGTCAAAGGTATGGAACAGGTGCATATGCTTCTATACTGAGATAAGGAGGTTGATGGTATTTTGCCTACTGTGAAAGAGGTTGGTTACATGGAATTTCGCAAACTGCTCCAGGAACGCTATGGTAAGAGCTGGATGCAGTGGATAATGGGAGTATGTCCCGACGGAATGTATTTGGAAGAAGCCGTATTAATGGTGGATTTGGATGAAACTGCTGCCAAATTGGGTTGGATACCAAAGACTACAGGTAAAAATGCTCCTAAGTTGCGACTGGAACAATGAGGTTCGACAGTCAGGAGAGTCGTCTAGCGAAACGATGATTTGATTTTGTTGCCAGGTTGGTAACAACAAGATACACTGATTATATGCTGCACCAAATGATACATAAGCTATGGCAAAAAATCCTCTATCAAGGGGTTTTTTGTTTTTTTGGGGTCTAATGCTTCCTTGTTTAAACAAGCCAGGTAGCGTAAAATAATAACACTGTAAGAAAAAGCACTATGGGGGTAGGAAATTGTACTATTGGATAATACTGGCTTTGGTTATCCTTTTGGACCAGAGTAGTAAATGGTGGGTAAGCAGCACTTTTTTTATGGGTGAGAGCAGGCCCGTTATTGACGGAATACTATGGCTGACCTATGTGCATAATCAAGGAGCAGCATTTAGCATTTTGCCCGGGAAAACGGCTTTTTTTGTTATTGCATCGATAATTGTGATCACCGGGGTGTCGATTTGGGTTCTTCGTTCCCGTCCGCCTATTCGCCTGGCCATGATACTGGGTTTACTCAGTGGGGGAGCAGCCGGCAATCTGGTGGATAGGTTGAGGTTTTCTCATGTGATTGATTTTTTAGACCTGCATTGGTGGCCGGTTTTCAATTTTGCGGATATGTCTATAGTGGTCGGCAGTATTTTTTTAGTATGGTATGTTTTCATGCTGGAGCGGAGTGAAAAATTAAATGGTTAACAAAGTAATTATTACTGTAGAAGAAGATATGGAAGGGGAGCGGGTGGATGCTCTGGTGGCGGAGCAGATATCCGGTCTTTCCCGTACGACAGTAAAGAATTTGATAAAAGAGGGACGCATATTGGTGGATGGTCGGGCCTGTAAAAGCAGCTATCGCCCGAGCGAAGGTCAGGAAATTTTAGTTGAAATTCCAGCCCCGGAACAGCTGGAAACCCCGGCTCAGAATCTTCCTTTACATATAATTTACCAGGATGGGGACCTGGTAGTAATCAATAAAGAAAAAGGGATGGTAGTTCATCCTTCTCCCGGGCACCGGGATGGAACCCTGGTAAATGCCTTGCTGTATCACATCAAAGATCTTTCTGGTATAAATGGGGATTTGCGTCCCGGGATTGTACATCGTCTGGATAAGGATACCTCCGGGGTAATGGTGGTAGCAAAAAACGATGCTGCCCATCGTAGCCTGGCTGCCCAAATAAAGGATCACACCATAAACCGGGAGTATGTGGCATTGGTGCATGGGGTGATTAAAGAAAACCTGGGTACTATTGATGCCCCTATTGGTCGCAGTAAGCTGGATCGTAAGAAAATGGCTGTAGTAGGAAATGGCAGAGTGGCTATCAGCAATTACCAGGTTCTACAAAGGTA
>JAAYNQ010000162.1 GCA_012520725.1 Syntrophomonadaceae bacterium
CATGAGTACAAGGAATATATCTGTTTTGTCACTGCCGTACACATTCACCGGGTTGGTAAGGGTGCCTGGTATTGTATAAGGAAACACCTTATTCCCCGGGTAAAGATCTCCCTGATGGAAAAGATCTCCATGGAGAGCCATCTCACCTACTTGACTGCGGAAAAGATTATAAAAGATGAATTGGAAGAGTTTCTGGATCTATCAGAAAAAGGGTTTAAATTCGAAGTCCATCTGGACATTGGGGAAAAGGGGAAAACCAAAACGCTGATACCGGCTATGACTGGATATATGAAAAACCTGGGCTTGGTGGATATAGTCATCAAGCCCAATGCTTACGTAGCCTCAAGCTGTGCCGATCGTAACACCAAGGTCTTCTAAAGGAGGCGGTAGTGCTTTGAATTGTTTGAGCAGGTGGTCGTTTGTCACCGCACCCTCAAACAATCATGGGTCGCCCGTGCGCTACCGGGCGGGATTTTGCAGTAGTAATTAACCTTATATGCCCCTAACGGATCTTACGTAACATTCTTTTGTATATCAAAGCTAGCAATTGTAAAGTATTATGCTGGCGAATATTCATTTGCTATAAGCAGGTAATTCACCGCCACAAATAGAAATAATAACAACACTTCATTGCTTGCCACAGAATAATACATCTTAATGATCCTACTACTTAGCTTGCGAAATATTTCCATTAGAGTTTAGAAAAATATATGGGATTAAAAATTAATACGATTAGGAGGAGAACCATGGAGGCAGGAATAGCTTTGCGGGAAGGGATACTGGAGCCTGAGCTTTATCCCCGGTTGCTTGAATATTTTAATAAGCAGCAATTGAACAGCGCCTATCTGGAAAGGCAATGGCGTCAGTGGGGAAAAAATAAGGGGTTGTTTCATTATACTGCAGTAAGGGGAGAGCGGGAACTGGCCTGGATAGTGTATAATCCGGCCAGCAGCACCATTGAGGAGTTTTTACTCAATCCCGATGAAGAGGGCGTAAATCTGGAATCCATCCTGGATGCCCTGCTAATCCGGGAAAATCTGGTGTCTGCCCTCATTTTGCAAGAAGATCGGAGCAAGTACCAGTTATTGGTGGAATACGGATTTCGGCCCAGCAGGATCTATTTGGAAGGTAGTTTCCAAGTGATAAAAATGGAGCTGAGTACCAGTGTGCTTTTGCGGAAATTAAAAGGATATCGTCATGGGCAGCCCCAAAACCGGGAAACGGTAGCCTTGGAAAAGGTGCCCGCCCAGGGAACTCATGAAGAGATAAAAGCTGGTTTGGAACGGCTACTGGATAAACTTGGGGGCATTGATAAGTATGTGGGTTGGGGACAGAGAGTGGTAATTAAACCCAATGTGGTCAGCGAACATGGATTAAAAGAAGGGATCTATCGAGGTGGAATCGTAACAGATCCCCGACTGGTCAAGGCTTTGGTGGAGATAATATTACCCCGAGCCAGCCAGGTTATCATTGCTGAGGGTTCTTCCATCAACCGAAGTGAAACCGGTAAAATGTTTGAGCATTACGGCTATTCCCAGATAGTGCAGTTAGACCCGAAGAAAATATCCCTGGTGGATTTAAACCAGGATGAAAGCCGGGAAAAAGTGGTCCCAGCCGGTAAACGCATGAGCTCCAGGAACATACCCCTGACCCTGGAAGAGGCTGATGTTATAATTAGTGTGCCGGTAATGAAAATACATTTCGCCGCTCTGGTTTCCCTGAGCTTGAAAAACCTGCAGGGAGCAGTTCCTCCCCTGGAAAAATACATGTCCCACTTTTTCGGTTTGTGGCAGAGCCTGATCAATATTAACCAAATAGTAAAGCCTGACTTAATAATAATCGATGGATTGTGGGGGCAGGAAGGCTTTGGACCCATATCCGGCACCCCGCGCCAAATGGATGTATTAATAGCCGGCAGCAACCCGGTAGCTGTAGATGCAGTTGCTAGCAGAGTCATGGGGCTGGATCCGGCCCAGGTTCCGGTTTGTTTCCTGGCTTACTTGCAGGGCCTGGGGCCATTGGAGGCAGACGACATAGAAGTGCTGGGGCCGAAACTGGAGGAAGTAAGCCAGCCTTTCCAACTGCCGGAGTTGGATCTGAGTGGGGGCCGAAATATCAGCATCCATAATGGTCAGGCTTGCCGTGGGTGCTATGCTTATTTACATTTTGTTCTCAGCAAACTTCGCAAAAATGACCCCCTGGCAAAATCCAGAGTCTTGCTTGATCGCCCTATGGCCTCCAGGGTCAATATATTCCTGGGTCCCGATACCGAAGTAGAAATCGATCCTCAGGCTACCAATATCTTTATGGGCCTTTGCCAACAGCATCATGCGGACCTGGGAATGCATATTCCCGGTTGCCCGCCCCATACTGAAACCATTATTGATACCATATACAGCCTCTTTCCCGATGTACAAAAAGCCAAGTATGCAGACCAGAGTGAAGAGGCCAAACTGGGGGAAATGCTGCAAACCATACTGGAGATGCAGCGATAAGCACAGGGGCCGATCAAAAAACCAGTAAGATGCAAAATAATCAAGTGCTCCTTCCTGCTCTAAGGTATAATCAAGCTAATAGGAAGGGGGATTTTATTATGTGTGATACCATGGTGGCACTGGGTAACACTAGCAGTGACGGAAGCGTGCTCTTTGCCAAAAATAGTGATCGCCAACCCCGAGAAGCTCATATTATAGTACGCATTCCCCGCCAGGAGCATCAGTCCGGGGAAAAAGTCAAATGCACTTATATAGAAATTGATCAAAGTCCGGTCACCTATGAGGTTTTACTCTTAAAACCAGCTTGGACTTGGGGCTGCGAAATGGGCAGCAATGAATACGGTCTAAATATAGGTAATGAAGCCGTGTTTACCCTGGAAAAGTACGCCAAGATTGGATTGACTGGAATGGATATGGTTCGTCTGTCTCTGGAGCGCTGCCAAACTAGCCTGGAAGCGCTGGAATTTATGGTTTCCTTGCTCCAAGAATATGAACAGGGAGGCAATTGCGGCTATGAGAAGCCATTCTACTACCATAACTCTTTCTTAATAGCAGATCCGGAATCGGCCTGGGTACTGGAAACCGCTGGTGAATACTGGGCGGCGGAAAGGGTTCGGGATGTACGCAGCATATCCAATCGTTTATCCATTGGCAAATCATTTGACCGGGCTCATCCGAACCTGATTCAGCATGCCATAGAGCGCAAATGGTGTAAATCAGAAAAGGACTTTGATTTCGCCCGCTGCTATAGCGACACCATTTACAGCCATTTCAGCGGTTCCAAATACCGGCAAACATTCAGCCAGTCGCTTTTGGAAAAAAACCGGGGAGAGATTGACCTGGGCTTGATGAAAAGTATTCTGCGCTCCCACCATCCTTCCCTGGAAGGCAAGCAGTTTAGACGTCCTTGCTTAAAAAGCATATGCATGCATGGCGGTGGAATTATTGGCGACCATACTACCGGCAGCTATGTAGCGTCCTTAAGCCCGGAACAGTGCACCTATTGGGTAACCGGCAGCCCTACCCCTTGTACTAGTATTTTTAAGCCCCTATGGTTGATTGATAGCGAGGATATCCCTTTTACCGAAAGGGATTTGGATAAAGCCCAAACCTTCTGGGAGCAAAGAGACCAACTCTATCGCATGATAGTAGCCCAGCAGCTAGCAGATTTGGATTCCTACCTGGAAGCCAGAGACAAGCTGGAAGAGGAATGGGAAGGTATGGTACAGAAGATGGAGAAAGGAAATCCAGAGGATATGAAGGCTATTATGAAAATAGCCTGGGCCCAGGAAAAGAAGCTGGTTGAGCAAGTGATACAGGAAAACCAGAAAAACCCCCCTCACCTACAGGGCAGTCCTATCTTTCGTCGTTGCTGGAAATAAAGTAGGCTTACACCGGGACCTGGCCTTTAGGTTAACTTGTCCTTGATCATGGTAGGCAGATAATGGAGGAAGGTGATTAGGTGCAGCGGGTTATAGTGGCTCCTGATTCCTTTAAAGAAAGTCTTAAAGCCAGTCAGGTAGCCAGGCAAATAAGTGCAGGGGTTAAAACGCTTTATCCTGCAGCTGAGATTATCCAGGTACCCCTGTCCGATGGAGGCGAGGGAATTACCGAAGCTCTAATAGAAGCTGCCGGAGGCCGGCTAATCGAGGCCAAGGTAACCGGCCCCCTAGGTGAAAAAATCAAGGCTCAATATGGAATACTTGAGAATGGGCGTATTGCGGTTATTGAAATGGCAGCTGCTTCAGGCTTGCCTTTGCTACCACGCAAGAAGCGCAATCCTATGCTTACTACTACTCAGGGGACCGGGGAATTGATCAAAGCAGCCCTGGAAGCAGGATGTGAGAAGTTGATTATCGGGATAGGGGGCAGTGCCACCAATGACGGCGGGGCTGGCATGGCACAGTCCCTGGGGGTAAAGCTTTTGGATTCCAGGGGGAAGGACATTGGTCCTGGTGCTAAAGGCTTGCTTGATTTAAGCCATATCGATATGTCCCATCTGGATCCCCGTCTGGATCAAACTGAGATATTAGTGGCCTGTGATGTAGATAACCCTCTGTATGGTTTGAATGGAGCCGCCTACGTATACGGACCTCAGAAAGGCGCCAGCTTGGACATGATACCACTGCTGGATCGGGCCTTGGTTAATCTGGCCGAAATCATTAGCCGGGATCTTAAGCTTCAGGTACACCATGTACCTGGGGCTGGAGCTGCTGGAGGTTTGGGAGCTGGTCTGATTGCTTTTGCCGGGGGCAAACTCTGCTCAGGTATACAGCTGGTATTTGAAATACTGGGCTTCGAAGATATTTTAGCCGCTGGCGCCGATCTGGTGATAACAGGAGAAGGCAGTATCAACAGCCAAAGTCTTTATGGCAAAGTTCCGGTAGGAGTAGCCCGAATGGCTAAAAAATATGATCTGCCGGTCCTGGCCCTGGTAGGACAAATAGGTAGGGGAGCTGATAAGGTTTATGAGGCGGGAATAGATGCCATTATGACTGTAGCTCCCGGTCCTATAAGCTTGAAAGAATCCATTGGCCGGGCCGGGGAGCTAATAAGTGATGCCACTATTCGTGCTTTACGAATGATTGCAATTGGTTATAATTACCCATCAAGATCGTAATCGAGGAGACTATGGTTGGCATACCAGTTTATGGTATACTGAGAAACAGGGCTAGTGACCCCTTAAATCCAGTGCACTTGAAATATAATCAAAGCTGGAACTTATGTTCCGGGTATGGGCCCGGATAGCCTAGTCGTATTAGATAAGAGATCGGGATGGAGCTTGTAAGTGATTAAGCATATTAATTGGATTTTAGTTGGAATATTCCTGGTGGGTATAATATATTTTTCCCAACAAGAGTTCCAGCAACAGGATATCAGTCCCCTTATTGAGCAAAACCAGGGGTTGGTAATGCTGGTACAAAAGTTGCCCCCGATAGAATTTACCTATCATCAGCGGGTGATTAACAGCCACCAGAATACTGTAGCATTTATCCATTTCATCATACGAAAAATGGCTCATGTGTTTATCTACGGTTGTTTTGGATTATCCCTCTTACGGGCTTTAAAGCCCTTGGCCAGGCAGCAGCTGGCCTTATGGTTTATAGTGGCAACGATAGTATTGCTGGTGGCCGGGCTGGATGAACTAAATCAGTTGTACAGTGGCGGCCGTACCGGCTGTCCTCAGGATGTAATTCTTGATTTTTCAGGTTATCTTCTGTTCAGCCTGGTATATCTTGGGCTTACTAGGTCGGCGAAAGGCCAAGGATTATGAAGCTCAATATTGGTAATAAACAAGGAATATATACCAAAACGAGTAGAAATGGGCGGAAAAAAATCCGCCCATTTTAAGGGCTAAGAGCTATCAGTTAGAGCCCGAATGTTTGGTGGAGCTGTCCCATCTTTGGGCAAAGCCCTGGCTGATCCGGTCGATCACGATGGCCAGGACTACAATAGCCCATCCGGCTTCAAAGCCTTTGCCAACATCAATCCAGTTTACTGCTTTTAGGACTTCTTCTCCCAATCCTCCTCCACCGATCATACTGCATATGACTACCATGGCCAAAGCCATCATAGTAGTCTGATTAATTCCAGCAGTAATGGAAGGCAGAGCCAAAGGGAGCCTTACCTCCCGCATCAATTGCCAGGGGGTGGCCCCAAAAGCCAAGGCTGCTTCCTGTACTGATTCGGAAACTTGCCTGATACCCAGGTTGGTAAGTCGCTGTACGGGGGGAACTGCATAGATAAAGGTAGCCAATACTGCTGGAACCTTGCCCAGGCCAAAGAACATAAGGGCCGGTATCAGGTATACAAAACTGGGCATAGTCTGCATGGCATCCAGTATGGGGGTGAAAATGGTATTGGCCCGTTCCGATACCGCCATAAGTATTCCCGCCGGTATACCTACGGCTATGGAGATCAGGACTGCTACAATAATAACCGACAAGGTTTCCATGGCTGTACCCCATAATCCGAAAACACCGATAGAAAACAGCAATAGGGCTGGAAGTAAAGTCTTACCTATATGTTTGCTTAGGTACCAGGAGAGAACCATTACCAGTAGAATCCAGAGCCACCAGGGTACTACCATAAGTCCAGCTTCGATTTTCAACAACATGGCCAGAACTATATTGTTAAAGGCATCAAAGGCGGGCTCCCAAGCATCCCGGAGCCATTTCACCAAGTCCGTAACCATGGGAGCAATGTGATAATGTAGAGATTGTGGAAACATATTAAGCCCTCCCTGCCTTGGCCTTGTTGCGATTAGCCTTTTCTGTGGAGTGAGTATCCAAAACCCGTATTTTGCTCTTCTTGTCCAGTTTCTCCAGCATTAAAGCGATTTTTTGTTCGTCTTGAACAAACTTTTGTACATAATCATCAACCGGGTTCAGAATTATATCTTGAGGTTGGCCTTCCTGTACTGATTCGCCATCTTTCATCACTAGCATTCGGTCGCCTAAACGTACTGCCTCACTTATATCATGGGTCACAAAGACTATGGTTTTTTGCAGTTCCTTTTGTAGCCTTATTAATTCGTCCTGCATCTCTCTTCTTATTAGGGGGTCCAAGCCGCTAAAGGGTTCATCCATCAATAATAGATTGGTATCCTGCACCAGGGCCCGGGCTATGCCAACCCTTTGTTGCATTCCTCCCGAGAGTTGAGCTGGATAATGGTCTTCCCACCCTTCCAGCCCTACTTTTTTTATGACTTCCCGGGATTTGGCGGTGCGGGTTTTAACTTCAATGCCTCGCAATTTCAGGCCGAAAGCTACATTTTCCAAAACTGTCCTATGAGGAAGAAGGCCATAGTGCTGGAAGACCATGGCAGCTTGAGTGCGTCTAAACTCGGTGAGTTGCTGATTATCCATTTTACTTACGTCTTGGCCGTTAATTCTTATTTTCCCAGAACTTGGTTCTATCAGTCGGGTTAAGCAGCGTATCAGAGTGGATTTTCCACTGCCGGAAAGGCCCATGATTACAAATACTTCACCCCGTTTAATGCGCAAGGATATATCACGAACGGCTGCAACAGCGCCGCCCGCAATATATTTATCTACATCGCTTTCATTAAACTGGAAACTCTTAATAGGTGTAAATACTTTCCAAAGATTATCTACTTCAACTGCAAATTCTATATTATGTGGCATCTATTCCACCTCATTGAGAGCGTTTTCAACTTTGGCCGCGATATCTTCAGGTAGCCATGATTTCCAAACCTCAGGATAAGTCTTAAGGAAGTATATGGCTGCTGCTTCTTCGCTATTATCTCCTTCATAGTCGTCCATATAAGCCAGGAAATCATTATTTTGGGCCAAAGTGGTCTGGTAGTTATCTAAAAACTCAATGAGTTCTGGAGCTTTTTCCTCCAGCTTGCTATTAATCCCTACCAGTACCTGGGCGGGAGGATAGGCACACCCTCGGTTGTTTTCATCATTCCACACTGCTTCATCATAGGGTGGTTCCTCCAGCATGGTCATGTCCAATTTCCCCATGACCCAGGTAGGCTCCCAATAATAACCCAGCCATGGTTCACCCTTTTCGTAAGCAGTGACCATGGAGGTAACCAAAGCCGCATCTGAGCCGGTACTGAATACATTATAGGTATCTTCCAAACCATAGGTCTTCATTTTAACTTCATTGATAGAGGTACAGATCCAGCCGGGAGGGCTGTTGTGGAAACGTCCTTTAGATGGAACCTCAGGGTCTTTAAACAGCTCCCAATACTGGGGCAGGTCCTTGACCGATTTAAGATCCGGGGTCATGGGTTCAATTCCCCGTTCCGGGTCCCCTTCGATCATGTAGGTGGGCACCCACCATCCCTGGGGGCCATCAGGCAGGTTGGGGCCTAGGTTCCTAACGCTTCCTTCAGCCAGAACCTCTTCCCAAGCCTCATCGATATTGTCGGCCCACACCTCCATGTAGATATCCACATCACCTTTAGCAAGTCCCTGCAGCATGGGCAGAGTGTCGCCAAAAATGTATTTGGGCTCGGGATAGCCGTAACCATGTTCAATAATGAAGCCGGCAATACGATTGTGTACTTTGATGCTATCCCAACTAACATCAGCCAGGACCAGGGTGGGTTTACTTATATCAGCATCATCTGATCCCGATTCGTTCTGTTGCCCGCACCCTGATATAAGTAAACATGAAACTAAAAGCAAAGACAGGACTAGCCTGGCTGTTTTGGGGAAAAAATTCCTTGTTAACATAGAAAACCCTCCTCACAGATAGACCGTTGTGAAGGGCATAAAGAAAGGCACCTTAAATTGTGGCAGTGTTTAAGATGTTTTTAATAAAACGATAATTTAATAGATTATAAAAGCGAATTAGTGCATACTGCCCGCAATGCCTACGGGGTTAGCTGTCGGGCTCGGGCTCGGGCCACCCTATTCCAAATCTTTTGAAAATTCGCCCCATTTTTTGGTTCCCCCGTGTCC